>DYRY01000210.1 GCA_020718465.1 Anaeromyxobacter dehalogenans
TAGGCGGGTCTTGTTCGATTATTGTTAAATCGCTTAAATCGCCTATTGTAGGTGCACTGATAAGAACTGTTGTAAATAAAAACAGCAAGAACATTAAAAATCTCTTCATAATAAACCCCCTCTTAATAAATTACAATAATTTTCTAATAACCTTTCACCATACAAATTACTTCTAATTCTAAACATATCTCCTCCAAAAAATAGGATTAACAACATACATATTCGGACTAAAAAAACAAAACTAAAGTTTTTCTATTAAATAGGTTAAAAAAAAATAAGAAAATAGTTTCTTTAATATGAAATAGTAAAACATCTAATTCTAACAAAAATAGTTTCAATTTTCAAGGAAAAAGAGTTTTGTTAAAGAAAATAAAAATAAATGAAACTTTTTAGAATTAAACATCAGAAATAGATTGAAAAAACTAAAATTTGGATTTTAATGTAACTATTATGTTATACAGATTTCTGGTCTGTTTGGGGTCTGTTTATGAGTAAAATTAAGAAAGTTGTACTATTGGGTTTAGGAGTAACTGGTGAGGCAATGGCACACTATTTTTTACAAATGGATTATCATGTTACAGTTGTTGATGACGTTTATAGAAAAGAGACTATTGATAAAGGAGTTGCTTTTTCAAAAGAGTATAAAAACTTTACAATGATAGCATCTCCAAAACATAAAATAGATTTAGACTCTTTTGATTTTGCCATCTTGAGTCCAAGCTATAGAATTAAGAGTAGCTCTCCAATTTGTGGAAGTTTTAACAATATCTATTCAGAGTTGGAGTATTTTTCACAATTCATGAGTGAAAGCTTTACAATTGCCCTAACAGGAACTGATGGTAAAACTACAGCAGTAAAACTTTTAACACATATTTTGGAGGTGGTTAAAAAATCGGTTTTTCTGGGTGGAAACGTTGGGATTCCATTGGTAAACTATATAACAAATAGTAAGAAATATGATATTGTTGTGCTAGAGTTATCATCATTTCAGCTTTTTTACACAAAAAATTTCACCTGCAACATTGGAGTTATTCTAAATATTGCTCAAGATCATGTAACTTGGCACTCTGATGAGAGAGAGTATCTTCTAAGTAAATGCAAAATTATAGATTTTTCAAAAGATAACTACTATATTCACACATCCGTTACTGATGAGTTGAATCGATTGAGTATAGAAAAAGAGAGAGTTGTAATCAATTATTCAGAAAAAAATATTGAAAACAAAACAAATGAGATAAACAACTCTCTTTATTATGAAAAAAATAGCTACAATAAAGATTACCTCCACTCCACAAAAAAAGGTGAAATCGTTTTCTCAAATGGTGATACATGGGATTTATCAACTCTTCCTAAAAATAAAAGAATCCTTGTGGAGAATCTTCCACCTCTTGCAGATATCTGCCGAAAACTTGGTCTAACAAAAGAGCAATTTTATAGCGGAGTAGAGAGCTTTAAACTAGAACCATACCGATTAACAGAGAACTATATTGATGGTAAACTTTTTATTAATGACTCCAAATCAACTAATATTCACTCTACCCTCTTTGCACTTAAAAACTATCAAAACTCAATTTTAATTCTTGGTGGTGATGATAAAAAACTTAACTATAGTGATTACATCTCTGGAATTAAAGAGTTTGGAGTTAAAGAGATTATATGCTTTGGTGGCCTTAAAGATAAACTTTTCTCTATCCTTGAACCACACTTTAAATGTAAAAAGCTCTCAACACTTAATGATGTTTTTGATTATCTAAAAAAAGAGACAATTAAAGATGATATCACTTTATTCTCTCCAGGTTCATCAAGTTTTGACCTGTATAAAGATTATAAACATCGTGGAGCTCACTTCGATGAACTGTTGAAAAACTATTTCTCCATTTAGGATTTCAATGAAAACAAAATATAGTTATTACCTTCTGTTTTTAGTTATACTTCTTTCACTTTTTGGTGTTATTATGGTTTATAGTGCAACAGCATTAACCACAGTCAACATAAAAACATCTGTATCATCCGATATTTTAGCTAAGAAACAGTTAATATATATCGCTTTAGGCTTCATTGTATTTACAATAACCTCTTTGATTGATTATAGAAAATACGAAAAATTTACATATCCAATATATATTTCCACAATATTGATGCTTATTTTACTTTATATTGGTTTTGGAAAAGAGGTAAATGGCTCTGTTAGATGGATTATCATTGGTGGTTTTCGATTTCAACCATCAGAGTTTGCAAAGTTGGCAGTTATAATATATCTTGCTCACTCACTATCTAAAAAAAATATAACAATGTTAAAGCAATTTTATATTGGAGTGTTTCCACATCTTGTTTTCACAGGAATTATCATGCTATTAATTCTTGCAGAGCCTGACTTTGGAAGTGCTTTTAGTATTGGAGTTCTTTTAATTGCAATGATGATTACAGCAGGAGTAAAGTGGAGAGATGTTCTTATTCCAACAACTATACTTGGTATTGCAAGTTACTTCTTAATTGCTCTATCTCCCTATCGTGCAGCAAGATTTAACGCTTTTCTTAATCCTTGGGAGCATCGTTCAACTTCAGGATATCAATTAGTTGAATCACTTTTAGCTTTTGCATCTGGTGGATTTGATGGAGTTGGTTTAGGAAAAAGTTTTCAAAAGCGATTCTATCTTCCAGAGGCTCACACCGATTTTATTGCCTCTATTGTTGGTGAAGAGCTTGGATTCATTGGAGTTACAGCACTTTTCATCTGTTATATTCTTCTTTTTTATGTTGGATTAAGAGTTGCACTTAAAAGTAATACTCTGTTTGGTGTTTATGTTGCAATTGGAATCTCAATATTAATCTTTTTACAAGCTATGGTTAACTTAGGAGTTGTTCTTGGTGCATTTCCAACTAAAGGTTTAACACTTCCATTTATTAGCTTTGGTGGTTCATCAATTATAACAATCATGACAATGATGGGAATACTATTTAATATATCTAAAAATCCTGCCAAAGATGGTGAATTAGCATTTGTAAACTACTCTGATAAACCTTCAGAAAAAGCAAAACCAATTAAACTAATTAAACCAATTAAAAAAAAATCAGAAAACAGCAAAAAGATAAACTAAATTTATAGTTACAATTTTATATCTTTATGATATTATTTAAAGAAAAATCATGTGTTTACTGTTTTATCTAATAAACTTTTAAAGAAAAATCATGTGTTTACTGCTATGCTTGATTCACAGGTTCAACAATATATTCAACTTTTACCTCTGTTAATTTCTTTTTTGGTTTATTTAATGAAATCTCTTTGTAAATGTTTCTATAGTTAAAGCCATGTATTTTAGATTTTATCTCTATTTTCAGCCTTAGTATAGATAACTCATTGTACCACTCTTTGTATAAATCAGATTTATCCTGAAGAATGTTTATTTGTAGTGAGGAGTTTTCTTTAATGCCATCATTACATTTACTAGCCTCGATATAAAGCTCATTAATGTTAGATTTAAATTTAACAAGTTCTGATTTATCACCTTTAGAATTAACAAGATTTTGGCAGTTTTTTATAAACTCAAAAGCTTTATTAAAGGATGTTTTAATTTTTGATGGAGTATCATTTTTAAAATACTGGTTTTTTTTATCATTTTTACCAGATATTCTAAGTTCTGTTGCAATCTCACTTGAAATTCTATAGATTTTAATAGTTACTGCCTCTCTATCAATAATAATTTTTGATAATTCAGCATCATTTGATGTTTTCTCTTGAATTTTTTCTAAATACTGTTTTCCAATTACATCTGTTTTTTCAAATTGCTTAAGAACATCCTCATCGAAATATGATTCATTCTCTTTTATTGACCGTTTAATGTAGGTCATTGTATTTATTATATCAAGAATCTTCATAATAATCTCCCAAATGGTTACTATATATTAGACGGTATTTGTAAAAAAATATTTAATTATAAATTATTTTTTTATATTTTTTCTAACTTTTATTATTATTGTAGATTGTTTGATTCTGAAAAATAATAAACTGTTGTTTTATTTTGAAAAAAAATAAAATAAAAAGCATACCTGAATAGTGTACGAAACAGAGTTAGCAAGAAAAAAGAAAAGATTAAAGATAAAAGATAAAAATAAATAACTATTATAATCTAAATGATAAATTCTTTATTATCTTTGCTTAACTTTACCTGCCCCCCA
>DYRY01000043.1 GCA_020718465.1 Anaeromyxobacter dehalogenans
GTGTTACATATATTTTAACATTTAAAAATATTGGAACAGAGATTGTTAGAGAGCTCTACATACAAGATCCATTGGATGATAATTTAATATTTATCTCTGTTGATGGTGGTGGATTTTATGACTCAATAACAAAAACTATTGAGTGGAGCTCTTTAAGAGAGATTTTACCAAATGAGGAGAGAGTTTTTACCATTATTGCAAAAATTAAAGAGGGAGTTGCAGACCAAACTATTATATCTAATCAAGCAACCTATAACTATAACTTTTTAGATAGGTTAGATGTTACAGATAATCCTGATACTCCTGCAATAAATGATTCAACAGATATTATTGTTGAGACACCTAGAGTACTATTTCAAAAATCGGTTATTGATGAGGATGGAGACTCTATTTTTAAGCCAAATGAGAAGATAACTTATTCTCTTAAAATTCAAAATCTATCAAGACTCTCATCAGTTTACTATGTTGATATTGTTGATGAGTTTCCTTTTGCTCATCTTGATATTGAGAATCAGAATGGCATTATTATTGATAGATTGAGAGAAAAAATCTACATCAATGAATCATCAATGCCTGATTTTTCAGAGATATTACCTCTTCAGGAGGTTGAGGTTAGATATCAAGCAACCATAAAAGATGAAGTTGCAAATGGTATAGTTGTTGATAATCAAGGATTTATCTCTTTTGATAATCTTAATCAGGGATTACCATCTGATAATCCAAAAACAGAGGAGTTAGATGATGAGACCTCTTTTGTTGTTACATCTTTACCAAATTTAACTGATTTTACAAAAACAGTTATAACACTTGATGAGAGTGGTTTTATCCCAAATAGTGAAATTGAGTATGAACTCACTTTTAAAAATAGTGGTGGTGGTGATGCAAAAGATATAATCATTACAGATACTATTGATAGCAGTAAATTAGAGATAATATCTGCTGATGGTGGTAGAATTAATGGAAATAGTATAACTTATCACTTTGATGATCATCAAAATTTAAAAAAACTTCCTCCAAATAGTGGTGGGAGTTTTGTAATAAAAGCAAAAATAAAAGAGGAGTTGCAACATGGTATAATAATCTCTAATCAGGCCTATATATCTGCTAATGGAGTTGCAACAGAGCCATCGGATAATCCAATAACAGATGTAGTAAATGATGCAACACAGTTCACAGTTTTTAATAAAGCAGTTTTAAAAACTGAAAAAACAGTATCTTCTCTTAATTCAGACAATTTTAAACCAAATAGTTTGGCAAGATATAGTATAAAAACTCAAAATATTGGAGTTTTAGTTGCTAAAGATGTGATGATTGAGGATTTTATACCAAAAGGGGTCGTTTATGTTGAAAACTCAACAAAACTAAATGGAATTACAGTTCCTGACACTTCAAATGGTGATTCTCCATTAGTAAATGGTTTTAATATTGGTTCTATTAATCCAAATAGCACAATATTAATAACTTTTGATATTTTGATTCCAGAAAATTCAACTATTGGTGATATTATTGAAAATCAAGCGTTTAGCTATATCTCAGGAGGTGATAAAACTCCATCAGATGATCCTACAACATCAGAAATTAATGATTCAACTAAATTTGCTATTGGTGGTGGTGGGATTTTAACATCTTTTACTAAAACCTCCTCATTCAATGATGAGAATAGTAATGCTATTTTAGATTATGGTGAGATAGTTGAGTACTTAATAAGCTTTAGATATAGTGGTAATGATAGACCTACACTACTTCTAACAGACTCATTGCCTGAAAATATCTCTTTTATTTATGGCTCAATAACATTGGATTCTCAATCTATATCAGATGATATTGCTTGGAGTGAAAGTGATAAATCTATTAAAATCTCAATAAATAGTTTAGAGTATGATAAACTTTACACTATTTCATTTAAGGGAAGAATTGATTCTGGTGAAAAAGTTGTTAATAAAGCTTTTATAAAAATTGATTCCTCCATTTATGAATCAAATGAGGATACTATTTTTATTGGAAATAGCATTATTGAATCTTTTGATATAAAAAAAGAGGTTGAGGATATTAATAGTGGAGTTGTATCAATTGGAGATACACTGAAATACACAATTACAATTACAAATACAGGAAACACTCCACTAAGTGGAGTTGAGATAGTAGACCAGCTTCCAGAATTAACCACATATATTAGAGCATCTGAATCAATACCAAGAGGTTCTCACTTTATATTTGAACCATCTATTGGAAAATCAGGAAGAGTAAGAGTTTATGATTTATCTGTTCCTATTGGAGAATCAATTGAGATATCTTTTAGAGTAAATATAAAAACATCCGCTAAAGAGGGAGATTCAATTATAAATAGTGCAATCTCATATATTAATGGTATTGAGAAAAAACATAGTAATGATGTGACTGTTATTGTTGGTGCAGAGAGTGATAGTGGCTCTTTTAGAGGTAGTTTAAATTTAATAAATAGAGATAAATCTTTGAGTATTCTTGAGGGATTTAAAGTAAAACTCTATCAAAAAATTGAGACAAATTTGATTTTAAATAGTGAAACTCTAACAGATAATAAGGGAGCATTTCTATTTTATAATCTTAAAAAAGGGAATTACATAATCAAAATATACTCAAAAGAGGGTGTTGAGATTTTAAGTAGAGATATTGGTTATATTTCTCCAGAGGTTCATCAATCTGTAAAATTTGATATTGCTCCAATGGGTAGAGTTTTTAACTCTCAAAATAGTAAGCCTATTCCATTTTCAAAAGTTTATCTTTATAAAGAGGATTTAAACATCTCTTATGAAAATGGATGTTCCTCTCTTGAGTTACTTACTGAATTACCATTAAATCAGCAGGGACAAACAGTTGGTTCTGATGGAAATTACTACTTTTCAGTACCAGAGGATGGGTTATATAGAGTTTGTGTTGATGCCTCCCCATACTACTCTTACCCATCTCAAAAAGTAGCACCTAAAAAGGGCTCTCCTATTGTTGATAGTGAGGGATTTATTTCTGATGGATATTGGTTAACAATTACCTCTTCTCAAATTTTCTATAATGATATATATTTAGATCCTATTTCATCAAAAATAGAGATAAATAAAACATCAAACAAAAAAGATGCAACAGTTGGTGATTTTATTCGTTATAATGTTAAAGTTATTAATAAAAGCTCTCAAAATTTTAGTAAGTCGAAAAATGAGGGTGTATTTATCCAAGATACATTACCAGCAGGATTGCAGTTTGTTAAAAACTCATATCGTGCCTCAATTATAAGTGGTGGTAAAATTATTAATGTTATTGAGAATCCATTTTATCAGAAAAGGGGGAGTACAACTTTTTTTGGTCCATTTAATTTGAACTCTGGGGAGGAGATTGAGTTAACATATCGAGTTGCAGTTGGAACTAATGCAAAAATAGGGGCGTATACAAACAGAGCAACCCTTTTATCCCAAGAAATGACATCTATAAGTGGTATTGCAGAGGCAACTATTCGAGTTAAACATGATCAAGATTTTGATATAGGAACTGTTGTTGGTAAAGCATTTTGTGATGATAATAGTAATGGTGTTCAGGATTTAGGTGAGATGGGAGTTTCTGGAGTTACAATATACTCTGACCAAGGTTACTCTTCTGAAACTGATATATATGGGAGATATCACTTCTCAATTGTATCTCCAGGAGTTCATCTGTTTAAACTTGATAAGAACAGTTTGGTTTCAGGGGTTGAGGCTATTGAAGAGAAACGATTAGTAAGAGTTACTCCAGCTTTACTTCTTAAAATTAACTATCCATTAAACTGTTCAAAATCTATTGTTGAAAAAACTGTTTCAAATGAGGCAAAAAAAAGGGAAAAATCTATTTTAAGATATGAACAGTTACACTTTTTAATAGGCTCTGTTGAGGACTCTTTATATATTGATGCAACAAAAATTGATTGGAAACTTTTTGAACTATCTGTTTTCCCAGAGGTCTCTTTTGAGGAGGAAGAGATATCTATATCTATCATAAAAGAGGGTTTAGAGAGATATTTAAATGATAGTTATCGTGATAATAAAAATTTTACAGTAAACTATCATATTATACCAAAAAATAGTGAAGAGCCATTTATTTTTGAGCAGAAAAAAGGGTTTGATGAGTTAAAAATAAAACTTAAAGCAGGGCAATATACAGCTTTTGCAGAGATTATTGACTCAAATAGTAGAATATACACCACACCCAAAAAAGATATAATGGTTCAATACTCTCAAAATAGTGATAAAACAAAAGAGATATCATTTAAATCACAAAAAGAGCTTTTGGAGATTTTATCAAAAGAGGAGTTTAAGGATGTTGTATCAATAAAAATTTCACTAAAAACAGCTCCAAAAGATTTTAAAAAACAGGCTTTATCAATCCAAAAAGAGATTATCTCAAAATTTAAAATTGGTGCTGAAAACCTCTCTGTTTCATCTGAAGATAAAAATATTTGTACTTTATACTACAAACAGTTATTAGATTTTACAAAATCTGATTTTCAGTATGAACCATATTTAGAACTGAATGGAGAGAGAGTTACTCAAAATAGTAAAGGTGGAGTATTTCATATTTTTCACAAAGATAGTTTTGACTCAATCAATATCACAATGCAGGATAAAAATGGAAATAAAAACCATCTATCTCTTATAAAAAAAGATTTAAAAACTATTGAAACAAAAGTTGTAAAAAGAGTTAATAATGAGATATCTATTGATGAAACAAAAATAGCTCTCAACATTCCAGAGAGTAAAAGAGTTATTGAAAATGGGAAACTAAAAGTATCATTACCAGAAACCCTTAAAATAGCTGATTTTCAGATAAAACTTTTTAATAAAGAGGGATTTATTGGTAGTTATTCAGATATGGAGATTCCTTTTGATGGTAATCCAGAGGAGCTATTTTATACTCTTTCATATAGCATTATTCCAGAAAGCTGGTTTAACTCTCTAATAGTTCCTTTTATTAAATGGATATCTGTTATTGAGTATTATCAACCTATTATTTCTGAAAAAGAAAAAAAAGATTCAATTGTTTTAAACTCTGATAATAATGATAAAAAAACAACAACAACAAAAAATGAAACATCAGATGAGAAAAAAGAGAGTTCTGAAAACAAAATTACTACTTTAAATGATAATAATGGTAATCCAGAGAGTAAAATTGGTAATTTAGAAGATAAAACAACTCTTTTAGAAAATAGTGATAACTCTGAATTTAACAAATTAAAAGTGGAGTTTAACTCTCAAATTATTAATAATGGTGAAAATATTGTTCCTATTTATGGGGAAAATAGCTCTCTAATTTTTAGTGATGCAAAAAAAGGAGAGATAACTTTTATTATCATAACAAAAAGCAAGAAAACCGACCAAGATAGTAACCCCAAAGAAAAAAATGATTTTGGTGATTCTTCAAAAATTGTTGAAAAATATCTTCAATCAAAAGAGGAGGATGTTTCTCTTCATTATGACCTTTTTGGAGCAAAAGAGATAACAGAAAAAACTGCTCAAGCAAAAATGGAATCAAGTGGTAATAAACAAATGGGAGGATTTTACATCCTTCTTCCTCCACAAAACAGTGTGATATATAGCGAAAAAATCTATATTCAGGGTAAACAAAATCTTAAAACAACTCTTACTGTTAATGGTAAAAAAAGCGAACCAGATAAATATGGCTACTTCTCAATCTCTATTGATGCAACTCAAGAGCTTAAAGAGATTATTGTTAAAATTATGGATGAAAATGGGGAAATTGGTGAAATTAAAAGAGATATTACTGTTTCAGATAAAGCCTTTTTCTTGATGGCTCTTGGTGATGCCTCTATTGGTTCTGCAAATGCAAATATTGAAGATAAAAGTTTTGTAACATTTGGTGAAGAGCAATACTATATTCAAGGTAAGGGGGTTGTATATTTTAAAGGTAGAGTGAGTGGTGAAACACTCAAAAAATATCTTAAAGGATTTTTTGAATCTATTAAAGTCACAACCCATTTAGATACATCAAAAGTTTCAGAGTTTGAGGAGTATTATAATAATTTAATTCAACCAGAGAAACTTTATCCTATTTATGGAGATAAATCAAAAGAGACTCAAGATGTCCAAAGTAGAGGAAAACTTTATGTTAAAATAGAGGCAGATAGATCTAAAATTATTTGGGGAGTTTTTGATACAATTGTTCAGGAGTCTGAACTTGTTAAATATGAGAAAACTCTTCAAGGATTATCAATATATTTTGATAAAGAGACAAAACCAGTAAAACATCAGGCATCTCTCTTTCTAAGCACAGATGAGTTGGCAGGAAAAACAGTTTATAATGAGTTTAGAGGTACAAATGGCTCAATGTACTATCTTCAAAGCTCCTTTATTAAAGAGGGAAGTGAGCATGTTAATATTGTTGTTAGAGATAGAGATACAGGATTAGAGATATATAGAAGACAACTTTTTGTGAATGATGACTATACAATTAATCATGCATCAGGAACTCTTCTTCTAAAAGAACCATTGCCACCTTTTGTTGACTCTATTATGCTTACAACTGGTAAAATAAGTGACTCAATTTTAAGTGGAAATCCTGTTTACTTAACAGTTAACTATCAAAGTGAATCTCTTGAATACCTTAATGGTGACTCTATTTTTGGATTTTCAGCAAAAGAGACTATTTTTGATAAATATTATGTTACTGCCCATTATATAAGAGAGGGAAGAGTTTTAAGTAGTGGAGATAGTGCTGATTATCAACTTGGTGGATTAGGATTTGGATATAAACACTCTAAAAAAACCTCTTTTTTCACAGAGTTTGCAATGAGCTCTAGTTTTGATCAATTAAGCTATTTAAGTGAGGATGGTGGAATAACATTTAAATCTTGGAAAAGAGGGGAAGATCAAGGTGAAGGGGGAGCTTTTCTCTTAAAAGGTTCTGTAAATTTTGGAGATTTCTATAAAAAATTAGAAAAATTAAATTCCGATTTCACCTATCAATATATGGGTCCCGATTTTTATACTCAAGGAAATCAGTATGAGCAAGGGGGACATCGATTTATGTTTCAAAGTAGTTACCAGTTAAATGATATTAGCTCTATTCGTCTAAACTACTCTGCAAATAGTGGAGTAAATAGAACAGAGTTAATAAATGGTAATACAGAAACTTCTCTTCAACAGTTAACGCTTCAATATCAACAAAAATATAGTGATAAAATAGAGTTTTCTGTTGCAAATCAGCTTGGATTCTCATCCTATGAAACTGAAAATAACTCAAATAGTAGCACTCATAATGTTACCTCATTTTTAGGAACATATAAGCTTTTTGATAACTTAAGCTTTTTAGGTGGAGCAGACCTGATTTTTGGAGATACTTATCAAAATAGTGTTAACTCAACTGGAGACCATTTTCAATTAACTGGAGGAGTTGAGTATAAATTTAATAAATATGTATCTGTAATTGGAACAGAGAGTGTTAGATTCTCTGGAGATAATACAACATCTGCTGGGTTAAAACTCTATCCAAATGAGAAAAGTTCTCTATATTTAACTCAAAAATGGAATAATGAGTCAGACCAGAGATATTCTGCCTCTGTTTTAGGTGGTGAAAGCTATTTTGGAAAAGACTCATCATATAAACTTTATGGAGAGTATCAATTAGACCAAAATGAGTCTGCAAAACAGGATAGAGCTTTAATGGGAATTGGAAAAACATTTAAAATTAGTGATAATTTTGCTATTCAGGGTGGATTTGAACACACATTCTATACAAACTCATTAGGCTCTGATAGGCAGAGTGATGCAATAAGTGCTGGTGTTACATATCAGATTAAAGATCAATTATCAACATATCTTAAAAATGAGTTTAGATATGAGAAAATTGATGAAAAAAGAGTTCACTATTTAGGAGCATTGGGTGGAGAGTATCAATATACTCCAGATTTAACCTTTTTAGCAAAAGTTAACTACTTTTTAACAGAGAATTTAACAAAAGAGATAACAGATGCTGAGATGTTAGAGTGTAGTATTGGTGGTGCTTTTAGACCATTCTCTTATGATTTTTTAACTGTTTTATTTAAATATTCACTTATATATCAAAACAGACCACTTTCACTTATTACTGGAGAACAATATAAAGAGAGTGCACATGTGTTATCTTTAGCAGGAGTTTTTGAGTCTGCATTTAGATTACAATTTACAGAGAAAATTGTTGTAAAATACTCTCTTTTAGAGGAATCGAACATTCCAAAATCTGATTTAACAACCGTTTTATGGATTAATAGAGTTTCATATCATTTTGCCAAAACATTTGATATTGCCCTTGAGTATAGATTAAAAACGATGTTAGATTATGATACAACTGGTGGTTTTCTTGTTGAAGGCTACTATGCTGTTAAAAAATATATGGGAATTGGTATTGGATATAACTTTACACACTTCAGTGATTCACTTTTCTTCATGAATGATTATCAAGCAGGTGGCTTTTTTATTAGAGTTTCAGGAACTTGGTAAAACTATTTTTAAAAACAAATTACAGATCTTATATATTTTGTTATTTATAAAAATAAAAAACAGTTTAAATTTTATTGTGTAAACAGATATTTAAATTGGTATAATATTTTTATTTTTATATTTTTTCGAATATAGAGGCTTGTTTTGAGAGTGATTGTAGAAGTTTTGAAACTCTGTTATGAATCTCTTCTCTATCTTTAGGGATATCCATAAAAGATTTAATTTCATTTAAATTGTGGTCATTTGGTTTTAAAAGAGCACTTTGATATAATTTTTCCATCATACCAAGTTTATTACCAGTTAATCCATCAAGATATCCAAGTGTTGAGAGTGATTTAGATGTAATATCTTTAATATTTGATGGTATATCCTCAAGAGATTTGTTCTCTTCAACTGAATTAACAAACATAGTTGCAGCAAATCGATACATCTCTTTAACACCATTAAAAAATTTTGAATCAAGCTCTAATGTTTCAGATAGTTTTCCAAAAATATCATCAAGCTCTTTTGAGAAATTTTCAAAGCCATTTTTTCCCTCATTTAATCCAAAAAATGAGTTTTTTAGCTCTTCAAAATCTTGTCCCTGAAAAATATCTGATATTTTTTGACTCTGTTCATCTGTTAACTCATCCTCTGCATATTTTAGAAAACTAAAAGAGATATCAAAAGAGAGTTGTTTAACACTTTTATAACTGAAATTATCCGATTTAATCTCCTCCTCTAAATATCGGTCTATTCCAAGTTCAAAGGCTCCACCAAGAATGGTTGCACCTTTATCATTTTTAATTGAGACAACTTCATTTGTTGCTTTTGTTGATAGAGCCTCTGTTGTACTTAAAAGGGCACTTTTTTTTGTATCAGAGTTGTTCATGTTTTTTTTAGGTGGATAGTTCTCTGATGGCACTAAGTTTTTTTGAATGTTATCTATCATAATCTCCTCCCTGAAATTATAAACTCCCTTTTTCAAATCGACCAAATATTAATAAACTAAAATAAAAAAATTTAAAAAATAAAAAATAAAAAATAATAAGAATAATATGAAAAAATATTACAAAAAAACCTATCTAAAATTGTTTGACTTTTTTTTATTTTTATATATAATAATAACTCTTTATTCGGAGGTGTATTATGGCATCAGGTACAAAAAAAAGAAAAATTGTTGAAAAAAACAAAAGAGTTGCTCAAGGGAAAAGCCGTAAAGCAGAGATTCGTAAAAATGGAACAACACCTACTTTTCCAATTCATGTGAAAGCTGCTGAATAGTTGAAGTGGCACTCTTTTTTTCATTTTTTACTAGCACACCACTACAAAGATGAATATAACCGATGTTATAGTATTGGCGGTATTCATCTTTGTGCAAGGTGTTCTGGACTCTATCCAACATTAGCAATTACAATGATTTTTCTTAATATATACAGTTTACCAACTGAAGTTTATGGAGTTTTTCTATTTTTTTTTCCAATTCCACCAATAACAGATTGGAGTTTCTCAATATTAATGGGAAATAGGGGAAATAACTTCATAAGAACTGTAACAGGTATTTTTGCAGGAGTTTCAGTTGGAACTCTTCTACATTTTCATATAAGAGACCCTCTAAATATTATTACATTAGGATTAATAATGTTCTACTCAATCTCTCTACCAATTGTATATTTTATAAGTGTTCTTTTAAAAGATAAATCCTACTAATATTTAAGTTAAAAATATGAAAATATTATTTATACAACCACCATTCTCCGATTTTTATCAAACAAAGATAAGAAAATTTCCACTTGGTCTACTATCAATAGCCTCCTATATAAAATCAAAATCATCTCACTATGAGATTGTTATATATGATACATTAGCATCAGATAGGAAAAAATCGGAAAAAACTCCCAAAGAGTTAGAGTATACCAAACAGTTTTTTATTGAAGATATATCTCCATTTCATGTTTTTCAAAATTACTACCGTTTTGGAGATAATTTAGATGATATTCTAAAAAGAGTTGAGTTTGAAAAACCGCAAATTGTTGGAGTTTCACTACTTTTTTTAGCTTATGAAAAAGAGACTCTTGAGTTACTAGAGGGAATCAAATTAAGATTTCCTGATATTATAACTGTTTTAGGTGGAGGAGGAGTAACATCAAAGCCTGAATATTTTCAAAATAGAGAGTATATAGATTATCTTATTTTGGGAGAGGGTGAAGCTCAATTTTTCAATCTTATTGAATCTATAAGATATAAAAACAGTTTTATAGAAAAAAACAATTCTGATTATATAAAAAAAGATGAAAAAAACACTCTTTTAGATTTATCTAATAAAATTATATATCCAAAATATCTTGATATAAAGGAGATTCCAGTAGTTGACTACAGTTTTATTAATCTTGATAACTACAAGTATGGAAAAGATAAAATGGCAATGATTTTAACATCTCGCTCCTGCCCTTTAAGATGTTCATACTGTTCAGTTCATCAGGTTTTTGGAACAAAATTTAGACAAAGAGATGTTGATAGTGTGATTGATGAGATATCTAGAGGAATTGAGTATGGAGTGACTCATTTTGATTTTGAGGATGACAATCTTTTGGTATCTAAAAAGTTTGCAATTGAGCTTTTTAGTATGATAGATGAGAGATTTAATAATAAAAATCTCTCATTTAGTGCTATGAATGGTCTCTCCTTTGATAAAATAGATGATGAAATTCTACTATTAATGAAAAAAATAGGGTTTTCAACACTAAATCTTGCGATTGTTACAATAGATTCAAAAATACAAAGTGATTGGAAAAGATATTTTAACTATGATAAATATAGCTCTGTTGTTGAAAAAGCAGCAAATTTAGGTTTTAGTGTTGTTACATATCAAATTATTGGAGCACCATCACAAAAACTTGAAGATATGATAAAAACAACTCAATTTATTGCACAAAATAGAACACTTATTGGAACATCAATTTTTTATGCAATTCCTCAAACTCCTATTTTTTCTAAAATAGATTCAACCCACTTTAAACCTATTCATGGAAGGTCAACTGCTATTTTCTATGAAAATAGTGATTTTTCAAGAAAACAGATTCTAACTCTATTTTATACTACAAGGGTTATTAATTTTGTTAAAAACCTGATTCAAACCGATAACTCTCACCCCTCTATAAAAATAGAAAGTGTAAAAGATTATATTAACAGTGCTAAATCTGTGTGGACAAAAGAGGCTTTTGAAAATTATCAAAAAATAAAGAGCACTATTTTAACAAAAGAGATTGGGAAGTTTAAACTTGATATAAACTCTATTGGTATTGCTATTTTAGAGGAGATTTTTGATAAAAAAGAGAGTGTTGGCCTTTTTAGAACATCAAAAAAGGGAGAATATACTTTTCAAAAGCTAAATTTAGATAATAAAATTATTTGGAATCTCTTAAATTTATAAAAAATAAAAACAATTATTTCATTTTTTCAATAAATATTGAAATATAAAGTAATATATGCTATCTTTATTTAAAAAATGAGCTGTTTTATGAAAAAACCCTTTCTTCTTAAAAAATTACCCATATCTCTCTCTTCTGAGGAGATTATTCAACTATTTCAATTAGCCATAAATGCAAGAGTAAAAATTCAAGAGTTCAACACTCTTCTTGATCGCTCAATTGTTAGTGAATCGGTTATTATGTATTTTTCAATGCATGAATCAATTGAATCTACAAAAATAGAGGGAACTCAAGCAACATTTCATGATATTATGGAGTCAGAACTATCAGGTGAAAACTCAAATGATGTTCAAGAGGTAATAAATTACTTAAAAGCTTTAAATTATGGAACTCAACGATTAGCAACTTTACCTATCTCAACAAGATTATTTCATGAGTTACATGAAATAATATTAAGAAATAGCAGAGGACAAAATCGATTACCTGGAAAATATAGAGGTATTCAAAATTTTATAGGTCCAACTAATGATATAAAAGATGCAAACTATATCCCACCTGAACCACAACTTATAAATGAGTATATAAGTAATCTTGAATTATATATAAATGATGACTCTTTAGACTCTTTAGATTACATAATTAAAGCAGGAGTTATTCATGCTCAATTTGAATCAATCCACCCATATCTGGATGGAAATGGTAGATTGGGTAGAATATTAATCATACTATATCTGCTTGATAAAAAAGTTATATCAAAACCCTCTTTTTTTTTGAGTGAAGAGTTAGAGAAAAATAGATTCAAATATTATGGACTACTTAATAATTTAAGAACTGATTCTCCAGATTGGTTTAGATGGCTTGAGTTTTTTCTAAAATCAACAATAACTCAAGCAAAAAAATATGTTGAAAAATTAGTTAGAATAGAGGCAAAATATGAGGAGATTTTAACTATTTCAAATAAAAATAGCATTAGAATTGATATTATTCAGTTTATCTTTAAAAAACCATACTTCACCATATCAAATATACAAAATGAGTTAGGAATTAGTTTTAATACTGCTCAAAATCATATTAATAAACTTGTTTCAGCAAAAGTACTTTTTCATAATGAAAAACGCCATAATAGGGGCTATCGTTTTTATGATATTATAGATATTTTAAATAGCTAATAAATTCTGTTACTGTTTTTATGTTAAAAATAGGAGTATTATGATATTTTTAAATAGTGTTGTTTCTGATATAATAGAGAGATTTTCAGATAATATGGATAATATTAAAGTTATATTTCCTATCAAACGTACACAGATATTTTTTGAAAAAGAGTTTCAAAAATTTAAAAACTATAAAAACTCTCTTCCAGAAGGGATAGTTTTTGATGAGTGGGTATCCCAAGAGAGTCATATTGCAAGATTTGGAAAAATTCCCCTTATGTTTAAACTTTTTGATGCCTATAATAAAATTCCACAACCAATGGATGCAAGACTCCCTTTTGAGAGATTTTATGATTGGGGAGGTATGATTCTTAATGATTTTAATACTATTGATGAGTATCTTATCAATCCCAAAGAGCTTTTTTCAAACTTAGAAAAACATGCAAAAATAGAGAAAGATGATGAACATAAAGAACTTTTTAAAAAATATCTCTCTTTTTGGGAGATATTAGAGGCTCTTTATGAAAACCTAACAGAAATGCTAAATACAAGTAGAGGTAGCTACTCTGGTTGGATTAAAAGGGAGTTTTTAAATATTATCAAAAATAGTATTAACTCAAAATATACATATATTTTTGTTGGATTTTCAAAATTAACCCCTGTTGAAGAGGCTATTATTAACATTTTTATAAAAAGAGGACAGGGAAAAATCTATTGGAATTTAGACTCATATTATATTGAAAATGAGACTCAAGAAAGTGGTGATTTTATTCGAAAATATATGAATAGAAATGGGAAAAATATCTCCTTTATATATGACTCATTTAAAAAACCAAAAGATATAGAAATTTACTCTCTCTCATCAAAAACTAGTGAAGCAAAGTTTGTAAGTGAAGTTTTAACAAAACTAAAAAATGAGAGTGACTTTTTTTATGAAAGCACCTCCATTATTCTTGGAGATGAATCACTGCTTCCTGCACTTCTAAATTCAATCCCATATGAAGATAAAAATAATGAAGATAATAATTCAAAAAAGAGAGATAGAGTGAATATTGCATTAAGCTATCCATTTGAAGAGACTCCACTATACTCTTTTATAGATTTGATAATTCAACTTCATGAGCATCCATTCCAAACAAATTACGATGGATTTTACTACTATAAAGATGTTATAAATATATTAACACACCCCTATTTTCAACTTCTTATTAAAAATTCTGAAGATAGTTCAGGAAAAAATTTTGATTTATATAAAAAGATGGTTTTAGAAAATCAAACACATTTAACATATCAGGAGCTACTTAAAAGTATTGATATAGAGTTTAGAGATGTTGTTTCTACTGTGTTTTTTAGTTGGAGTGATGTTAAAGAGATGTTAAATCATTTAGAGAGGTTAATATCACTACTAAAAGTGGTTTTTATCTCAAATAAAGAGGAGTTTAAACTACACTTAGAGTATCTTTTTCATTTTAATCAGATTTTACAACAATTCTACTATGCCTTAGAGTATACAGTAGCTAAGATAAGGGTTAGAACATTTTGGAATATTTTTCATGAGATGTTAAAAGAGACATTTTTACCTTTTGGTAGTAAAAGTTCTGAAAAATATAGTGATAGTGACTTTACAGATGGAGTTCAATTTATGAACTTTAATCAGTTTGAGGGATTAGATTTTAAAAATGTTGTTATACTCTCTGCAAATGAGAGAGTTATTCCAAAAAGTAGAAAAAATTCCACTTTTCTAATGTATGAAACAAGAAAATATTTTGGGCTTCCAACTTATGAGGATGATGATGCACATGATGCCTATAAATTCTACTCATTAATTCAACATGCTGAAAAAGTATATATTTTATATCATACAGATGATAAAAGTGAAAAAAGTCGCTTTATTGAACAACTATTATCTGAAGATATCTCAAAAATATCTCAAATAAATGAACCTATAACAGTCTCTTTTAACACAAAATTAACTAAACTGAATCCAATAAGTAGTATAGATAAGAATTATTTTGTAATGTCTGAACTAAAAGGAAAAAATTTTTCACCAACATCACTTAATGTTTATTTAGAGTGTCAACTAAAATTTTACTATCACTATATTCTTGGTATAAAACCTCCTAAAAAAATAGAGGATTCACCTGATAGAGCTCTTGTTGGTACAATTATTCATAATTTTTTGCATGATTTTTATAAAAAAAATCTAAATATATCAAGTGGAAATATATTTAAATCTAGTTTCGAAGATTTTTATAGTAAAATTGAGGCAAAAATTGGTACTAAAATAGAGGAGATTTATAAATCGGTTGGAAAAATTAGAGATATATCTCGTGGAAAAAATAGAACTAATCTTTTTGCAATAAAAAAAATGATTAGTAGTTTCTTTAAAATAGAGTATGAAAGAGAGAGTTTTAAAGTTTTAGAGGTTGAAAAAAGGTTGGTTTTAGAGTTAGCAATAGATGAGAATTTTATACAACTTAAAGGTTTTATTGATAGATTAGACCAAACTATTGATGGTGAAACTATTATAGATTATAAAACAACAACAAAAAAAACTATTCGAAAAGGGATAATAGGAGATAAATCAGGTGTAGATTTAGATAATTGGCATATATATCCATCATATATGGAAAGTGAACATTTTCAACTACTGTTTTATGGATATTTATATCATAAATTAACAGGAAAAAAGGATTTTAAAACAGGAATCTATTTTTTAGCACAACCTGAAAGGGGATTTGAGACTTTACGAATAACTTCAAAACTAAAAAAAGAGATAGAGAGAGAGCATTTTATATTTACAAAAGAGAATTTAGAAAAAATAGAGAGTATGATTACAAATATATTAAACTCTATTTTTGATAAAAACACTCCATTTATAGAGGCAACAGATAAAAAAGCTTGCCAATATTGTGACTACTTTATCTTTTGTGGGAGAAAAAAGGAGTAGAGATTTTTAAACTTTTAGACTCTATATTTATTTCAACAACACCACCGACATCTGTTCTAAAAATCTCTGTATTAACATTTTGTAGTCTTTCAATTGTATCTTTATGTGGGTGACCAAATCGATTTTTATAGCCAGAGGATATAATTGAGTATTTAGGGTTTAATTTTTGCAAAAATTGGGCTGATGAACCACCTTTTGAACCATGATGACCAACCTTTAAGATATCTATATTTTTAATATCAATATTTTTTTCAATAAATAGACTCTCTCTTGGTTCTTCGGCATCACCAGTGAACAGGATTTTTCTGTTTTGATACTTAAGAAGAATAATAAGTGAGTTATTATTTTTGTCTGGAAAACTATTTTCGGGAAAAAGTTGAAGCTCAACAGAGCCTATATTGATAGATTCTGGTTTCTCTACTATTTTTATGGGGGTTAAAAAATCGGGCATCTGCTCGAATTTAGATGTTATCACCTCTGAAACTATATTTTTTTCTACAAGTCTAAAAATCCCTCCGTAGTGGTCCTCATCTGGGTGTGATAGGAAAAAATAGTCAATTTTTTTCACTCCAAAATATGTTAAATGTGGAATAATAACCCGATTTGCAATTGAACCATCCACTTTTGGACCTGCATCAATCATTGCAGTTTTACCATTTGGAAACTCAATAACAATTGCATCACCATTACCAATTGATAAAACATATATGTTTAGTCCCGATTTTACATTTGGAAACAGAATAAACAGAAAGTATAAACCACTAAATATAAGAAATTTTCTATTTTTATATTTTAAAAATAGTCCAAAAGAGAGAAGAGATAAAAGTGTGCCAATGAGTTGCCAAAGAGATAACTGTTGATACCAAACCCCTCCAAAATCTAAGAGGTATGAGAGTTTCACAATAGATGTATCTAAAAGATTAAAAATATAATTTATATCTATAAAAAATGATATTAAAAAAGCTATCAAAAGGGCTGGATAGAAGATAAAAGAGAAAAAAGGAATAAATATTAAATTCCATAAAAATTGACCAAAAGGGGCTTTGTAAAATATAAAAAGCAAAAAAGGAAGTGTTGTTAACCAAATGAACAGATTGAATATTGCATATTTTAGTAGATAATTATAAAGCTTTGAAAGATAATATTTCATAGAGATATTTGTTATGATATGTTTTATTGATAATTTGTTTTTCTGTTTTTTTAAAAGTAAAAGCTCTGTTTTTATATAGATTTTTGATGAAACTATAGTTTCAAACTTTTGTGCATAAAAAATTCCTAAAACAGCACTAAATGAGAGATAAAAACCAATAGAGAATGGAGCATGTGGCATTAATAGTGTGATTATAAATGCAGAGAACATCAACTTATATATAAATGAGGAGTTTCTATCAAAAATTTTTGCAATTCCAAAAATTGAAAGCATTAAAAAAGCTCTGAATGAGGCAATTTGGAATCCTAAAATCCAGATATAGATTAAAATTACAATCAAAGATAGAGATATTGCCCACTTTTTTATAGATATTTTTCTAACAACTCTTATGTTTAATCGTAATAAAAACAGAAAAAATTGGTTTAATATCATATAAAAAATTGCTATATGAAACCCTGATATTGTGAATAGATGAATCATTCCACCATCAACTAATCTCTCTTTAAATTGAGACTCCATTGATGTTTTCTCACCAAGCAAAACTGCCTGAAAAATCCCATTTTTATCATATTTTGCTAAGTTTTTCTCTAAAAAACTTTTAATATTTAATCTAGCTCTATCAATAAAAAATAGAGAACCATCTATTTTTTTTATTTGAAAACTGTTTTTTAAAAATGCAACATGTGAAACTCCAACTGTTTTTAAAAAACCTCTATAATCAAACTCCCCATAGTTTTGAGCAGTTGGTGGAAGCTCCAATTTTGCCCTAAAAACAATCCTTTTACCTGTTTTTATTTCAGAACTCCAAGACAAAAATAGCCCTATTTTTCCCTCTAAATCAATCTCAATTATATCTGTATTGCTACTGTTTTTTGATTTTAATAAATCTTCATTTGTAATATCTGAAGATGATAGATTTTTATAAATCTTTTTTACATCAACAATATAGTTTGTTTTATTTTCTCTACTTTTTGTTTCAATAATAACCCCTTCAATTGCAACTTCACTATCAAATTGATATGAAAATAGTGATTTTGAGCTATATTGAGGATTTATAATAGAGTCTCCTCTGAATGCACCAAAAAATATAAATATAAAAGCAATTAAAATCTCAAATATTATCTCAATTTTTTTTACTATTAGATGAAAAACCACCAAAACAAAACATGATAAAAGCAGAATATACCAAACAGACCTTAAAAGGGGAATATAAAGTGGTATAAAATGTGAAACTATGAAAAGAGTAGCTAATATAGGAAATTTTATAACTGTTTTACTCATTTTTTATCAAAAAAATAATCTTTAGAATATGTTATAAATTAAAAAAAAACAATATTTTTTTATAGTTGAGTGTAATATTTTCTGTTTTTTATAAGCAATAATATTATTTTATGCTTTTTTTAATGAACAAAAAAATTTATTCTTGTTGATTTGAGTAAGTAACTCTGTTTTATTCTGTTATATTAAAAACTTTTGAGATTATATCTTCAACTGCCTCTAATGGTAAAAAACCATAGTGACTTTTTAAACTTCTCTCTTCATCTAAAAAAACAACTGTTGGAGCTCCCTTTACACCATAAAGCAAAGCTTTATCATAGTTTGAAAATATATTTATATTTTCAATTTGAATAGATGGATATTTTTTTGAGATAATATCCAAAACATTTTTTTGAATTATGCAACTTGAACAAGTTGGAGAAACAAATTGAACGATTTTGTACATTGAAAATCCTTAAAATAAAATTCATATAATTATTAAAATAATTTTAATAAAAAAATAAAATAATTATCTATTTTAATATTTCAAGTGTTAAATATTAATTAAGAGATAGAAGATATTTTATCTTTGAAGAAAAAATAATAAATGAACAGCATACTTTATAGATTTTCAATAATCCACTCTTTAATCATTCCTGTTTCAGAGTCAAATTGAACTCCAATTAAAACTATTTTTTTGTTATCTAAAAGATATCTATTGTAATACTCTTTTGTTTTGATTTGTTGGATTGCCTCTTGTGCAGTTTCTGTTAGTTTAAACTCAAGAATATAAATAATTTTGTCAGTTTTTATAACAGCATCCATTCTGCCATCATTTGTGTTTACTTCTGCTTTAATTCGATAGCCTAAAAGGGTAAAAATGATGTAAAAAACAGTTTGGTAATATTTTTCCTGCTTGATTTTTATAGAATTATCAACTT
>DYRY01000211.1 GCA_020718465.1 Anaeromyxobacter dehalogenans
TATAGAAATAAACGAAAAAAAATAGAATTACGCTTTACTCTTATCTGCTCTATTAGAGGAGTTTAGCATGTTTCGAGGTTATGCAAGATGTCTATTAATAAAAATCACTCTGGTTCATTACTTTTTATTTTACTGTTTTTATTAAATAAAGATAATCCAAACTATTTTTTTATGAAAATTTATTTAGGAGTATTTTTTTTTCTATTAGGAATATATAAGGAAGATTAATTTCTCTCTGAATCACACTTTCCAGTACCATAATTTGTATATCCTGTTCCACAACTACAACGACGCTCTTGTTTATAAGAAGGAGAACCTCCTTTACATAAGCAAGTATTACCACTTTTTTTCTCAATAGAGCTACATCCATCAATGCAGTAACCCCAATAGTCAACAAAATCACATTTTTTGCAGATATTACCAGATTTTAAAAATCCTTTTGCACAAATACACTTTTTCTCTGTTGTTGACCAAGTCTCATTATCCCCTTTACAAACACAAAGAGAGTCTCTATATGTTTTTCCTGTTGGACAATTACAACTATTTGTGGACATATTAAATGTTCCACCAGAGTTCACAGATTCACACTGTTTTTTATTATAATCTAAAACAGATTGCTCAAGCTTCTCTCTATCACTTTGAGATTTCTCTTTTTCCGCTTGAAGTCTTGCTCTCTCTTTTTCTGCATCCTCTTTCTGTTTCTGAATCTCTTCAAGCTGTTTTTTTAGTTTTGCAATCTCTGCAGGGTCTGATGAGTTCTGAAGTTTACTTTCAAGACTCTCTTTCTCTTTCTCCATCCCTTTTAAGTTAGCCTCAAGACTAATCTTCTCTTCCTCAAGAGTATTTTTCTCTTTTTCTAACTGTTCAAGTTGCTCCTGAGCATTAATATTTTGTTGTTTGAGTTGGTCTCTCTCTGACTCCACTTTAGATTTTTCTAAACTTATCTCACTATTAATATTTTTTAGATTTTGATTCTCACTTTGAGAGTTTCCTAACTCACCCTCTAAAACTCCAACTTTATCTGTTAAACCTCCAACTTCACCTTTCAAATTTCCAACTTCACCTTTTAGATTTCCAATAGTTCCAACTAAACACTCTTTGTATTTTTTAAGATTTTTAGCTTTTCCAAAGTTATAGGCAACTCCAACTCCCCACTTGTAGTCAAAAATCTTCTCAATTACACTCATTCCAGGTCCAAAAAAAGCTCTGATTGTAACAGCACTCTCTTTGAATGGGAGAGCTAAACCAATTGGAGCATAAACTCCAAATTTAAATTCACGCTCTCTATCTGCTTCTTCGTTTTTAACAACCAAATCAGAAGCAGTTCCAACAACAAAACTTAAAGCTAAATCAAGTTGTAAATCCCACTCTTTTGTGCTTTTTAAAGTTAAAAATTGAAATCTTGAATCTACTCCAAAAAGAAAGTTTTTCTCAAAATCAAAACCAAGAGATGATGATACTCCCCAAAAGTCTGTAATCCAGAAAGTTCCTTCAAGAGAGCTTGGTGTTCCAGCATTTACAGCAATCTCTACTGTTTTACTTTTTTTTGAGTTATATTTACACTCTTTATTATCAGAATAGAGATTGACTGTTATCATAATTACAAAAATAGAGAAAAATATTCTAGTTAAATTCATAAATCCTCCAAACAATTGAGGCAATTTTAAACCATAAAACAAGAATATGCAAGTTATTTTTAGTGGTTATACAAATTACAAAACCTATTTATCTTAAAAAATTATAGAAAAATAGAGGTAGAAACAAAAATAAATATAAAAAACAGAGACAGAAAAAGATTTTTTGATTTTTTTCTATAATTTGAGTATAATGCAGATGAGAATTTGGAGGTATAAAATGAGATTCTACATATTGCTTGTTTTTTCAATATTTTTTTTAGGTCTATCTTGTAATGATGAGACAACACAAATTGACCCAAAACCTAACACATGTCATACTGTTGATGATTGTACAGATGGTGAGATATGCAAAAATAATGTTTGCATCAAAGATACAAACAAAAACTGTACAACAGATAATGATTGTGATAGTGGTTATGAATGTGGTGAAAATGGTTTTTGTGTTGAGATTATAACCTGCTCAAACAATAGTGAATGTTTAGAGGGATATCGTTGTAGTTTGAATGGAATTTGTGAGCTTTTTATCTGTTCAATTGATATTGAGTGTGGAATTAAACATATTTGTGAAAATGGTTCATGTATTGTTGGATGTCACTCAACTGCTCAATGTGAAGCAGGTCAAAACTGTAATACAGAGTTAAAAAAGTGTGAATCAATAGCTGATTGTCGTTTAGATGGTTGTAGTAATGGGTTGCTTTGTAATCCTATATCAGGAGTTTGTGAAGAGGATGATTCATGTTATAGTGATTCTGAATGTCCAAATGGTTTTCGTTGTAATTTAGTAACAAATGATTGTGAAGAGATTATAATTGAGTGTGAAATTGATGATGATTGTGAAACAGGTGAGATTTGCGAAAACAATCTTTGTGTTGAGCTTCAGGGATGTAGAGATGATAATGATTGCTTAGAGCCAACTAAACCAGCTTGTAATAGTGCAAGTGGAATCTGTTATGAGTGTATGAGTGATTCTCATTGTACAAATGGAAAAGGTTGTGATTTAATTGAACATACTTGTAGTGCATCTTTAGGTTGTGAAGCAGACTCAGATTGTGGAGTAAATAGAAAATGTGATAAAACAGTTAATCCACATCAATGTATTAGTATGTTTAGTTGTACAATTGATGAGGATTGTGATGGTGGTAAAATTTGTGAAAATGGCACTTGTGTAACTCCAAATAATCCATGTGATGGTGTAACCTGTTCTGGTCATGGAACATGTCAAAACAGTAATGGAGTGGCAAGTTGTGTTTGTGACTCTGGTTATCATGCAGTTGGATTAACTTGTGTTGCAGATACACCAACTTGTCAAGATGATTTAAATCAAAATAATAGTTATGCAACATCATTAGCTATTACTATGCCACACTCTACTCAATATCATAGTTGTGCAACAGTTTATGATTACTTTAAAGTAACTCTTCAAACTGGAGAAAAAATAACTGCATCAATAACAGGATTTACAGGTGATTTAGATCTTTATCTTACAAATAGTGAAGTTTCTAGTCTATATTCATCATCTACTGGTGTTGTTGCAAGCTCAGCAACTGCAACTGGCACAACAGAAACCATAACATATACAGCAACAGCTTCACAGATATATTATATAGTTGTAAAACCTTATGGCTCCTCAATTAACACAAACTACACTCTGAGTGCAACTTTAGTAACTACAAATCCATGTGATGGCGTAACCTGTTCTGGTCATGGAACATGTCAAAACAGTAATGGAGTGGCAAGTTGTGTTTGTGATTCTGGATATCACTCTGTTGGATTAACTTGTGTTGTTGATACTCCTGTTGGAGGTGGAGTAGGTGCCTCTTGTAATAGTAATAGTGATTGTGAAGGAACAAATGCTTTCTGCTCTGCCTACTCTTCAAATGGTTATTGCACTGCAACCTGTACAGTTGAAAATGCCCCTTGTCTTGATGGTGGAAAATGTCTTTACTTTAACTCAACAGACTCCAATGGATACTGTTTAAAAACCTGTTTAGCAGATTCATCTTGTGGAAGAGAGGAGTTGGTTTGTTACTATATTGATTCAACATTTGGAAGTGCATGCTCTGAAAGATGTTACAGTAATAATGAGTGTAACTCTGACTATTGCAATACTATAACAGGGCATTGTGAAATTAACTATACAGATTGTAATGATGATCCTGTTTATAACTCTGGTTGTGGAGTTGAAAAAACCTGTTGGGATGATGGAGATGGACTTGGAACATACTGTTATCCAAATGGTACTAAAACATCTGGTCAAGCTTGTGAGTATGCTGATGACTGTATAAGTGGTTATGGATGTATAGGAAATGATACAACTGGTTATTTCTGTAGAGAGTATTGTTATGACTCTTCTGATTGTTTGACAGGAAGTTGCAACTCACTATCAGGTGAAGATTATGGCTATTGTAGATAATAGACCTCTTGCATAACCTCTAAACATATTAAACTCCTCTATTCATATTGATAAT
>DYRY01000212.1 GCA_020718465.1 Anaeromyxobacter dehalogenans
AGAACGGCATATAGAATTTTTGGAACGAGAAGAAATCGAAAGAATTTTTGAAGCAACTCTCCAAAATAAGGCTTCTGGGATTCGAGATATAGCTATTCTTCTTACTCTTTTTTCTACGGGACTGCGAGTTTCGGAATTGTGTAATTTAAATCGTGAAGAAGTGAACATTGAACGAGGAGAATTTTCTGTACGAGGAAAAGGAAATAAAGTTCGAGTGGTTTTTTTAAATAAATCTTCAAAACTTGCACTTAAAAAATATTATGAGATTTCATCAGAAAAAACAGGGCCACTTTTTTTATCACAATCAAATCGTTCAAAAAATACTTTTTCCTCAAAACGACTTACAAGAGCAATGATTGCTCTTCTGGTAAAAAAATATTCTTTGAGAGCAGGAATTATAAAAAAAGTAACTCCTCATACTTTGCGTCATTCTTTTGCAACTACTTTGCTCAAAAACGGGGCAGATTTACGTGCTATTCAAATGATGCTTGGACATTCTTCTATTACAACAACACAGATTTACACTCACCTTTCTGACACTCATTTAAAATCAGTTCATGAAAAATTTCATCACTAATTCTTTTTTAGTATTTTTTTAGTTCTCAATTTTTAGTTCTTTTTTTTCACATTTGGTGTTAATAAATTCTGAAAAAAGGGAGGAAAAAATAATTAAAAATACTCCTAGTCCAAATAAGTAAGATATTGATAAATCAAAGACAAAAACTTCAAGAGTTATTGTTACAGCAACTGAAAGATTGAAAAACAAGAAGTTTATAAGTCCATCAAGTCTTTTATATGCCTCATAAGAGAGAAGATAGGCAAGAATAAAGTTAAATATTGCAATAAATAAAAATATTCCTAATTCTAATGCTGAAATACTATGAGTGAAAATAGTATGAATAGCAAAAGGAGAAAGTAAAAGACCTATAATAAAAATCTTATGAATAATATAATCAATTCCTTTGAAAATATTTTTTGATTTTGTATAAGAAATAAGAGCAAGGGTTGCAATAACATCAAAAATCATAGCAATAAATGCTAACAAATCACCAAAAAGTTTAAATGCATATTCTGATTCTGAAATATTTTCTTCCTTGTTTAAAACAAGGAGAAGTACTCCAATTGTTCCTAATACAAACATTATAAGTATTTTTAATAAATCTGATTTGTTGTTCATATATTGAGATTCTTTTTGTTTCCAAAAAAGGATTCCAATGATTATTGCGAGTAATGGAGAAAAATTTAAAAAAGTGATTGCCGTTGATGCACTCGTAAGATTTATACTAAAGAAATATAAAATGACAAGTGTCATATCGGAAAGAACAGCTATCCAAAAAAATTTATTATATTTTTTTTGTTGTTCATAGTTTTTTAAGGAAAGATGTTTTTTTCGATATAAAAAAAGAGGAAGAGTGCAAATAACGGCAAGAAAAAAACTTACACTGGTAATTTGAATTCCACTAAATTCTGAAAGGTAGTATTTACTTAAGATAGGAGTTGCTCCAAAGATAAGAATTGCAATTATTCGAACTGCATATCCAAATATTTTTTCTTTCTTTTTTTTCTCCCATTCGCAAGAAGAAAGAATTTTTTGTTCTATAAAAATTTTTTGTTGTGAGTTCACGAAGAGAAGGATAGAGGGAATAATTGATATAAATGCAGTAATTGCAATAAAAAAGAGTGAAAAAGAAGTAAATATTTCAGTTTTGAGAAAATAGAAATAAAAGTATGTTCCCACAAGAGCTATATTAAGAAGAAAAAGAAAAAATAAAAATATCTTATTTGTTCTGAGTAAGAGAAAAAATTTTGAGAGATGAAAATATCCAAATGTATTTACAATAAAAATAAGAAGAAGAGAAAATATGTTTGAGAGAGAATTTTGAAGAGGATATTGAAAGAGAAAAAAAAAGACAATTAGGTTTGTTAATATTGGAAGCAAAAATATTCCTAAAATTTTGAAATAAAAACTTTGAGACGGAAGAAAGGAGAGAGAAGAAATATCATTTTCAGATTTGAGAGAAGAAAAAAGAGTAAAGAGAGATTCTCTTTTTTGTGAACACATGGTGGTGATGATTTTTACTTTTTTTTTCTGAAGAAAAAGTTTTGTTTCTTTAACGAGAACATTGTTTTTAAATGCTTTTTTGATAAAAATATGCAGAAGTTTTTCTGGAGCAATAGAGTCGTCTCCTGAAAAAGAAATTCGCATAGTATTTTCTACTGTTTGGGGGAAAATTTTTGGAAAAAATTTTTGTATTCGTCTTAATATTGTTTTTTTTGTCGCTTTTATTTCTTCATATTTTAATAAAATTTCGTGAGGAGAAACCATTCCTTCTGCTACAAATATGTAGAGTTCTTCCCGAGTTTGTGCAAAAAAAGATTCAAAAATACTTGGATTTTTTTTCAGGATATCAGAAATTTCTCCTTCTTTAAATTGGTCAAAAGCACTTTGCAAAATAGTTTTTCCTATTTCATATTTTTTTGATTTTTCGTTATTTTTAAGAAAATTTTGAAGTTGAACTTTTGCAAAACTTGATTCGAGATATTTAATCCATGATAAACTTGCTTGAACTTCTGAAGAAAATTCACATTCGATGATATCATTTTCAAAAATTTTTTCATTGAAATGAAGTTTTTTTCCATTCCTAAAAACAGAAGAGAGAAAAATAAATTTTTCTGGGAAAAAATAAACTACTGCATCAAGAGCTGTAGAATGCAGAGGAATATATTTTTGTCCTTTTTCTGGATTGTGAACACATTGTTTTTTTGAAAGCATATCATTTTTTAATATCCCCACAAAACTGGTGATATTTTCTTCATTTTCTCCGAGAGAAAAAAAAGGAAGTTTCATTTCTCCTTTTTCAAAATAAGAAAAAATTCCTTTTGAATTTGATTTTTTCATATCTCCTGAAAGGAGATGAAATCTTACTAAATATGAATTATATACTACCATTGAAGTTTTTAAACTTCTATATCCATTTTCTGGAGGATTTGCAATAAAATCGATAAGAAGTGCTGTTTTATGACTATATTGTTTACTAAGCCAAGAAAGAGATTGATAACATTCTTCTTTGGTGTTCGTAATAACTTCAATATAAAAAATATCTGTTGGTTTAAGAGTATAAGTATCTATATCTCCTCGATATAAAAAATTTGAAATTTGATAAGGACGATATAAAATAGAAACTTGTGGATGAACTTTTTGTATTTCATCAGAAATTTTTTGAAACAATTCTTTTGCTTGTGGAATTTTTTTTTCTACATTTTCTTCAATTTTTTGAAATTTTTCAGGAAAAAGATAAAATGAACACGCATTTAAAAGGGTATTTTTAAATTTTTCTAATCCTAATTTTTCTGCGGCAGATACAAAAATTTCTAAAGTTTCTGAGATTTTTTTTCTTCGTTTTTCTTCTCCAATTTTAAATCCAATTGTTGAAATATTATGAATTCTATCGGCAATTTTTATGACCAGAATTCTTGCATCTTTTGTCGAATGAGAAAAAATTTTTTGTAAAGTTTCTTGATGAGATTTTTCAGAAGATACCTTTCCTACTTTACTGACACCGTCTATAAGAGAGAAAATTTCATCTCCAAAAAGTGTTTTTATTTCTCTTTCAGTATTCTTTTCTTCGCTATCTTCAATAGCATCATGAAGCATACTTGCTACTAATATTTTTTCATCTACTTCGTATTCTTGTAAAAGTGAAGTTACTATAAGTGGATGAGTAAAATATAAAACTCCACTATCTCTGTATTGATTTTTATGAATATTTTTTCCAAATATAAATGCTTTTTTTAATATGGAAATATTTTGTTTTGCAAGAGGAGTATATCTTTTATATTTTTTTATAATTGCTGAAAATAAATGTTCAGGAGATTTTTTTTCTTGATTTTGAAGAAAAAGAATATATTGAGAAAATTTTTTCATAAAAATAATGAATGTAGAAATATAGCTAAAAATGTTTCAGAAATCATATCAAAACAAAAAAAAAAGGAAAAGAACAGTTTAATTCTCTCTTAAGGAAAGTCTGCAAAACTAAATGGAAATATGATAAAATAGAAGAGGCGTTAGCCTCTTTTATTTTAAATTGAAGAAA
>DYRY01000044.1 GCA_020718465.1 Anaeromyxobacter dehalogenans
AGACTCTATTCCAAATATTGTTGAAGAGGCATGGGGAATGAATCCATATAGTGTTGACTCTGATAATGATACTATTCTTGATGTTGAGGAGTGGGGAAAAGATAAAGAGACTCCAGTTGATACAGATGGTGATGAAATCATTGATACTCTTGACACAGACTCTGATGATGATGGTGTTTTAGATATTGATGAAGCTGGAGATTCAGAGCTTTATACTCCTGCTGTTGATACAGATAGCGATGCTGTTGCTAACTATCTTGATACTGATTCAGATAATGATGGTATGAATGATGGTATTGATAACTGTATTTTAGTTGTTAATATCAATCAAAGAGATACAGATGAGAATGGTGATGGTGATGCTTGTGATGGTGATTGGGATGGTGATGAAGTTCTAAATGAAAATGATAACTGTCCATACGTTGTAAATCCAGAGCAAGCCGATTTTGAAAATGATGGAAAAGGTGATGTTTGTGATGGTGATGATGATGGTGATAATGTTGTTGATGAAAAAGACAACTGTTTATTATTAAGTAATTCAGATCAAGCAAATAATGATGGTGATGATTTTGGTGATGCTTGTGATGATGATGATGATAATGATGGAGTTATTGATGAGGTTGATAACTGCCAATTTATTGCAAATTCAGACCAAACAAACAATGATAGTGATGATTTAGGTGATGTTTGTGATGATGATGATGATAATGATACCATTAAGGATGGTGAGGATAACTGCCCATCTATTGCAAACTTAGATCAAAGTGATATTGATGGTAATAGTATTGGTGATGCTTGTGATTTAGCATCATGTTCTACATCAAATCAAGATGGTGTTTGTGCTGATGGTTTCTACTGTTATCAAGGAGAGTGTTTAATAGAGGAAGATAGATATCAGGAGTTTTCAGGCAACTCTGCTTGTTCATACTCAACAGATAGAAACTACTCTTGGATTCTTGTACTACTCTCATTGGGTATGCTTTTTATAATTCGGAGAAAAGTTAGTAGATAGTTTTTAAGTGAGGGGGGAAACCCCCTCTCTATTTCAACTTAAAATGGAGAGTTTTATGAGAAAAAGTATATTATTAATAGTAATGTTATTCACAACATTAACACTCTTTGGTAAAACAGAGATGGATTTACAAAGATTTAAACCAACCATAAACCTAAATGGTTTAATTATGACAGAGACTGCAGATCATCTAAAACCATTCGATTTTGGTGGAATGTTATATCTTCACTATGATAGAGAACCATTTCTTATGAAAGATAGTGGAGAGGGTGTAAGTGTTCTTGAGAATATTGTTCAGGGTGATTTTCTATTTGTTTTTGGTCTTCCACTAAATTTTGAAGTTGGATTACACATTCCTATTTCACTATACTCATCAGGAAGTAATCCTTTTGATGGTGGTGATTTTAGTAAAGCAGCAATTGGTGATATTCAATTAGTTGGTCGCTATATTTTACCAGAAGTAGTTGATAGTTTGGGAATGGGATTCTCATTAAAAATGAGTTTACCAACTGGAGATACACAATCATTCAATGGAAATCCTGGAGTTGCTTTAATTCCACAATTTTTTATTGACTATTTAGTGATGCCAGAACTCCTATTTGCCTTTAATATTGGTTATATTGTTAAAAAAAATGAGGTAATCAAAAATTTAGAGCAGAATGATGAGATTTTATTTCGTTTAGGTGCAAAATACTCAATCACATCAGATACATCTGTTTTTGGTGAGTTTTTTGGCTCTTTTCAATCAGCTTCACCGTTTGAAAAAAAAGAGGAGACACCTCTTGAGTTTTTATTAGGAGCTAAACACTATCTTGTTGAAAATGTTTGTTTAACTGGTGGTGGAGCAATTGGTATAAGTCCTGGCGCAGGAACACCTCTGTTTCGTGTTTTTGGTGGAGTTGGATATATTCCAAAAGCAACCCCTAGAAAAACTCCAAAACCTAGAAATCCAGATGTTGATGGTGATGGAATTTGTAGTTCTTGGATATCTGAAAAATCTCAATTAGATATTCATTCATCTGTTTGCAAAGACGTTGATAAATGTCCAAATGATCCAGAGGATAAAGATGGATTTCAAGATGAAGATGGATGTCCTGATGCAGATAATGATGGTGATGGAGTTTGTGACTCATGGGTTTCTGAAAAAGGTTTAGCTAAAAAATATTCATCAATTTGTAAATCTATAGATAAATGTCCAAATGATTCAGAGGATATGGATGGATTTGAAGATGAAGATGGATGTCCTGAAGCAGATAATGATAAAGATGGAATCTGTGATCCTTTGGTAGTTGAGAAAGGTTTAATGAAAGAGTATGCTAATGTTTGTTCTGGTATTGATAAATGTCCAGAAGAGGCAGAAGACAAAGATGGATTTGAGGATGAGGATGGTTGTCCAGATGCAGATAATGACAAAGATGGAATATGTGATATCTGGGTTATTGAGAATGGTGTAGTAACAGATTATCAAAATTTATGTAAAGGCTCTGATAAATGTCCTAATGATTCAGAAGATATTGATAGTTTTGATGATGAAGATGGATGTTCTGATGTTGATAATGATGCAGATGGAATTTGTGATCCTTGGGTTTCTGAAAAGGGACTTCTTGAAAAATATAAAAATATCTGTCAAAGCACTGATCAGTGTCCAAACGAATCTGAAAACTACAATGGAAACCAAGATGATGATGGATGTCCAGATGAGGGAAAAGAGTTAGTAAAAATCAACTTAGTTGAGCAAAAAATAGAGATAACAGATAAAGTTTTCTTTGATTTTAACTCAGCAGAGATATCTAAAAAATCTTATGACCTTTTAAAAACTGTTGCAACATCAATCAAAAACAATGCAACAATTAAAAAAGTTAGAGTTGAGGGTCATACAGATGATTTAGGAAAAGATGAGATTAATCTTGAACTCTCTAAAAATAGAGCAAAAGCTGTTTATGATTTCTTAATAAAAGAGGGTGTTTCAAAAGATAGATTAATTCATGAAGGCTATGGTTCTAAAAAACCAGTTGAAGAGGTTGACTCTTTTATTACTAAAATGAAAGATCCAAAAACATCTGCAAAAGATAAAGCAGATGCTAAGAAAAAACTTTCTGATTCACGTGATAAAAATCGTCGTGTAGATTTTATTATCACCAAGTAGATTTAGTTGAATAAAGCTTTATTTTTATCATCTTAATAACTCATCTATCAAAAATTAGAAAATTAAAACAAAATTAACATGAAAATCTATTTTTTGTTAAAAAAATACCAATTTAAATATTGATTTCTACAATAAAAATCATTTTGTTTTTTATTTTTTTATGAATAACAAAAAATATAATATGTGTAATTGAATTTTGAAAATGGTATATATAATATAAATTTTTTTATTTATGATAACTATTCACCTTTCTCTCTTAAAATATCTTTGATGTAATTAAGATACTCTAAAGCCTCTTCTAAAAAGTATAGACGAACTCTATCTTTTTTATTATATATAAATTCAATATAGTTTGTCCCTTTTGGAAAATAGGCAAGTTTTTTCTCATAATCCTCAAGCTGATCTTTTTCAAGAACAGAGATATTGATCTCTTTTACGGTTAAGAGTGAAAACATTTTATCAACCTCAAGAGGCTCTCCATGTATATCAAAAATTGCCTCTGAATCAGCCTCAATTATAATCATCATATCAGCATCTTTGCAACTTGAGTAGTGAACATCCTTTGTTTTTGTATCAATTGTTAAAAAGTAGTTTTCACCTTTTAGTTCATCAACTTCACTATAATTTTTTAAAAGTTCATTAGTTTTTAAATCAACATAATGATACTCATAACTTCCTGGATATAGATAGAAAACTCTTACCATATAGTCACTACCTAAAACATCAATATCTGCTGAAACAAGCTGATTTTTCTCTTTTTGCCAATTATTAAATGTTCCAGAAATTGTTATATCTTCCCCTTTTTTAAATAGGAAAACTGTTTTAAATGTTGGAAAATAGTTAAAAGGTAAATCGAATAAAACTTCATCAATTTGAAAAATCATATTAACCCCATAAAAATTGTTAAACAAGAATATTCTATAAAAAAATTACATCTATGTCCAGATTTTTTATCATTTATATTTATATTTATATTTTATTTAAAAAATGTTGACAAAACTCTCTATTTTTTCTATATTTTAGCATTATCGGGGGAAAAATGGGACACATACCAAAAGTTATCTCAATTACAAGCGGAAAAGGGGGGGTTGGAAAGACGAACCTCTCTGTCAACCTTGCTTTAAAAATTCAGGAGCGAGGAAATAGAGTTTTAGTTTTAGATGCTGATCTTGGCTTAGCAAATGTAAATGTTCTTTTTAATATCACTTCAAAAAGAAATATTACTGATTTGATAACAGGAAAAGCATCAATTAATGAGATTCTTGTTGAGGGACCGGGAGGAGTTCATATTCTACCAGCATCAAGTGGAATATTTTCATCAATAAATCTTTCAGATCAAGACCACATGAAACTTGTTGGTTATCTTGAGACTTTGAATGATAAGTTTGATTATATTATTATTGACACAGCAGCAGGAATTGGTGGTGATGTTCTTTTCTTTAACTCTATATCACATTTTGTGACTGTTATTGTAACGCAAGAGCCAACATCAATAACAGATGCTTATGCAGTAATAAAAGTATTAAACAGAGAGAGCAAAATAAAGGACTTTAAAATTATTATAAATCAAGTTGCCTCCTCTGCAGAGGGAAAAATGATTTATAACTCACTTTATAAAGTTGCCTCACAATTTCTAAATGTATCACTTGAATATTTAGGGCATGTTGTAACTGATAAAGTTATGACAAAATCGGTTTTGGCACAGATTCCAGTAACTTTATACTCTCCGCAGGCTCCTGTTTCACTTTGTATTGATAATATTGCATTAAGAATGATTGATAGATTTAATAAAATACCGCAAACAGGAAATGTTCAGCTCTTTTGGGAAAAAATGGTCAAAGATGCAAATTTTTAAGGTTGGTTATGCAGATTTCTGAAAAAGAGCTAATAGAGAAATATATTCCAATGGTTAGAAGAGTTGCAACGAGAATATTCTCAAAAATTCCAGATAAAATAGAGTATCAAGAGTTGGTATCGGCTGGAGTTATGGGATTAATTGAGGCAGCAATGAAATATGATCCTCAAAAAAATGATGATTTTTTCTCTTTTGCAGAGTTTAGGATTCGTGGAGCAATTTTAGATGATTTACGTTCAAGGGATTTTATATCAAGACAACAAAGACAACGATTTAAAGCTTTTGAGCAGGAGCGTTTAAAATTTGAGTCGCAAGAGGGAAGAAGATTATCTCTTGAGGAGCTTTCAGCACTTTCGGGATTATCTCTTGAAGAGCTACAAAAAACATATCTAAATGTTGAATCTTCACTTCACTCCGAAATGAATGAGAACTATCACACACAAAAAGAGAGTAGTGTTGTAGATCCTTTTGATATTTTTTCAAGCTCAAACTCTCACTCTCCAATGAAAAAACTTTTTTTTAAAGAGATGAGAGGACATTTAATAGAGTCTTTAAAAAATCTTCCAGAAAGAAATCAACTGATTCTATCTTTATATTATGAGGAGAATCTTAATTTTAAAGAGATTGGATCTGTTTTAGATTTAACAGAATCAAGAGTTTCTCAACTTCATAAACAATCAATAAAATTACTAAAAGAATCTATGGAGAAGGAGTTTCCTGAAAACTCTAAAAACTGATATAAACTATTAAGTTTCAAAAAAATGAGATTCAAAATGGTTCTCATAATTTTTTAGGATTAATGAGTGAATAGCAGATGACAGGGAATTGGCTACAAAATAGTTATATAAACTCAAATACAATTATGGGGAGAACTTCATATTATTGTTTCTGAAGATACTCCTATAAAACTCTCTGTTGTTCCCATTATGGGTGAGGCTAGAAATCCTGATAGCTCAAAAGTTAACTCAAAACTTCCCTCCAAAGTTTGACAAAAAAAAGTATTTTGGATATAAATAAAGAGGATTGCACAGGTTTTAAATGGTCTGGTGGTTCTGTTTGTAACTCAAATGGGTTTTGTGAGTAGGTTTGTTTTGAGAAATTTTAAATTCTCTTTTTCCATTTTATAAAAATCAAACAAAAAAATTTGCTTTTAAAAATCTCTTCATTTATAATAAGACTGTTTGGATATTTTAACACTTAAATTATGGTTAAATTATGAAGTTAAATTGTAAAGGTTCTACAAATCCAGGTATGGTTAGAACAAATAATGAGGACTATTTTGCATGTTTTCCTGATTACTCTCTATTTATTGTTGCTGATGGAATGGGTGGGCATAATGCAGGGGAGGTTGCAAGTAAAACTGCTGTTGAATCTATTCACTCATATTTTGTTGAGAATATAAAACAGATTAAAAGTGCAAAAATAGATGTTGTTGAGTTTATTAAAAAGGCCATTCGTCATGCAAATCGAGTGGTTTTTCAAAGAGCTCAAAAAAATCCAGAAGAGGAGGGAATGGGAACAACTGTTGTTGTTTTCTTTTTTTATAATAGTAAAGCCTATATTGGTTGGGTTGGAGATAGTAGAGCCTATATATCTCGTATTGATATAGATGGAAAACGTTTTATATCTCAAATCACAACAGACCACTCATTAGTTCAGGAGCAGATAACAGAGGGAATTATAACCCAAGAGGATGCTGATAAATATAATATAAAAGATATTATCACAAGAGCTGTTGGTTTTAATCCAGAGGTTGAGGCAGATTGTGTGATGTTAAAAGAGCTTCATAAAGGGGATATCTTTATGGCCTGTAGTGATGGTTACTATAGATATTTTAAACTTGTTGAGATTGGAAATGTTTTTTTACAGTTTTCATCAGATGAGATTGCTGAAGAGATGGTAAAACAGGCCTGTAACTCTGGTGGAGAGGATAATGTGACAATTCTAACAGTTTATGTTGAAGAGGTTTAATCATTTATGAGTTTTAAAACAAAAATAACAGAACTTCTTGAAATCCAGTATCCAATAATTGAGGGAGGAATGGTTTGGGCAGGTGGTACTAAACTTGCGATAGCTGTTTCAGAGGCTGGTTGTTTGGGTACTCTTGGTGGTGCATTTTTAGATGAAGAGTCTATAAAAAATAGCATTAAAATTATAAAAAATGAGACAAAAAAACCTTTTGCACTAAATATTCCAATGATATATTCACATACAGAGATGTTAGTTGAATCAGCAATATCTCAATCTGTTCCAATTGTTATAACTTCAGGTGGAGATCCTCAAAAATATACCGCTTATCTTAAGCAACATGGAATAAAAACACTTCATGTAGTGGCAACTGTTGGGCAAAGTTTAAAGGCACTCAATGCAGGTGTTGATGCTATTATTTGTGAGGGTTCTGAGGCTGGTGGTCATAATGGAAGGGAAGAGATATCTACTCTTTCATTAGTTCCGCAAGTTGCAAAAAAAGTCTCAATACCAGTAGTTGTAGCAGGTGGAATTGTTACAGGTGAACAGATGTTGGCATCATTTATTTTAGGAGCTCAAGGGGTTCAAATTGGAACATTATTTGCATCTAGTGAAGAGTCTGCCACTCATCCAAACTATAAAAGAATGATAGTAGAGTCAGAGGATACTTCAACAATTATGACATCAAGAAGAAGCTCTCCTGTTAGAGTTTTAAAAAACTCTTTTTCAAAAAAAATGATAAATTGGGACTACTCAAATTTATTAAAAGAGGAGATAAATGATAAAATTGGGCGAGGTCGCTCAATGCAAGGGATTTTAATGGGTGATATTGAGAATGGAATTCTTCTTGTAAGCCAATCCTCTGGATTAATTCAAAGAGTTGAACCTGTTTCTCAACAAGTGAAAAATCTTATAAATGAGATGATTTTATCTTTTGAAAGAGTTAAAGGATTTTTTTTATAGAGTAATTCTATCTTTTGATAGAGTTAAAAGATTTTTTATAAAAAAATTACTTTTTAATTAAAGGGAGATTGATGAAATATATATTTTTATCTATTTTTTTACTTCAACTATCAATTTTTGCACAAAATAGTGATAAAAAACTTTTCTCTCTTGATGATTTAATAAAAATTGCAGAGAAAAAAGATCCACGAATTGAGGACTCAAGGGTTGCTTTAGAGATTATGAAAAATCAGGTTGATATTGTAACATCTGTTTTATATCCAAAAGTTAGTTATGACTTTGGAATTGCTCCAATGGGTGAGGTTGATGGACCAGCAAAAGGCTCTGTTTCTGATATGGATTTTGATACTTGGGGATTTGGTCTTCAAAGCAAACTTAGATTAGCTCAACCACTTTACACTTTTGGAAAAGCCTCAACTGCTATAGATATGGCAGAAAAAGGGGTTAAAATATATCAGATAAAAAAAGAAAAAACTGTTGCTGATGTGAAAAAAGATGTTATTTCTGCATATCAGGCACTTATTTTAATGGATCAAATTCTTGATATTGTTGATTATGGTGAAAATCAACTAACAAAAGCTTATAAACAGCTTAAAAAATTAGAAAAAAAAGATGATCCAAGTTTTGAACAGAATGATCTGTTTAAAGTTGAGATATATAGAGCAAAAATTGAGCAAGAAAAAGATGAGTTGATTAACAATATTCAACTTATAAAATTTGGTCTCTCTCAATTTTTAGATATATCAGCAGATTTTAAAATTGTTGATAAAAAAATAGAGCTTCCTGAATCTGTTATTTTAGCAACAGATGATTCTGATTTTGGTGATGAAGATGATTTTGGTGATGAAGATTCTGAACTATTTGATGAATCTACTGAAAATTCTGAAGAAAAAAATAGTAGTTCTGAAACAAACAAAAATAACAATAACTTAGAAAACAAAGATAAAAATTCTGACTCTTTAGTTTTAAACGAAAAAAAAGATAAAACTAGTGATTTTTTAGAGAAAAATTCTGTTGAATCGACTGAAACCAATACTAAAAAAAATGAAATAACAGAATCTAACAATAAAAATTCTGAAAAGATAGAGCTTTTTAAAAAAACATTTGACTATCGCCAACTTTCACTGCTAATAGATGTTAACTCTTTGGAAGTTTCCCTTAGAAAAAGATGGTTTGCCCCTAATATCCTTTTAGTTGCTGATTGGAACTTAAAATACTCAAATGTTGCAATTGAACAGGAGGGTTATGACCCATATCATGGAAATAGTGCTGCTGTTGCTTTAGCATTAAGATGGGATTTCGATTTTGCACTTTTTTATAGCCAACTTCAAAAAGCTAAATTAACACACTTTCAGAATAAACAGAGATTAGATGCTTTTGAGAAACTGTCAAAGGTGGAGATTTTTAAACATCAAAAAGAGATTGAGAATCTTTTAAAAAAAGTTAAATCATCTCGAAAAATCTCAAAAGAGAGTAAAAAATGGTTTATTGGAAATGCTGCAGACTACTATATTGGAGTTGGAAAAGCTAAAGATCTTCTTGAGTCTTTAGCAGCATATCAAAAAGCAAAAATAGATCTTTTAAGAGCAATTTATGACTATAATATGAAAGATATTGCTTTTAAACACTATCTTGGAGAGTTATAAATCTGTGGTTAATTTTCCCAAAAAATCAAAAAGTGACATAGAACCTAAATCTCCATGTTCTCTATGACGAACAGCAACGGTTTGATTCTCAACCTCCTGATCACCAATAATAAGCATATATGGTATTTTTGATAGTTGAGCCTCACGAATTTTATAGCCCAATTTCTCTCCTCTATCATCAAGTTCAACTCTAAATTTAGAATTTTTAAGCCTTTGATATAACTCTTGTGAGTATTCAAGATGTTTTTCAGAGGAAACTGGGATTATTTTTACTTGAACAGGTGATAACCAAAGGGGAAATTTACCTGCATACTCCTCAATTAAAATACCAATAAGTCTCTCAATTGAACCATAAATTGCTCTATGAATCATAATTGGACGATGTTTTTTACCATCTTCACCTATATATGTACAATCAAATCTCTCTGGAAGAGCAAAATCTAGCTGAATAGTTGAACATTGCCATCTTCTATTAAGGCAATCTTTAATTGAAAAATCGATTTTAGGACCATAAAAAGCTCCATCTCCCTCATTAATTTCATATTTATAATTTAACTCATCTAAAGCCTGTTTTAGAGCATCCTCAGCAGTGTTCCAATCCTCAATATTTCCAATAAATTTTGCAGGACGTGTTGATATCTCAACATTAACATCAGAGAATCCAAGTTTTTTAAATATTGTCTCAATTAAATTCACAACACCCTTAATCTCTGTTGTAATTTGAGATGGTAACATGAAAATATGTGCATCATCTTGTGTGAATTGACGAACTCTCATCAATCCATGAAGAGTTCCAGAACGTTCATGACGATGAACTAATCCTAATTCTGCAATACGAATTGGAAACTCTCTATAACTATGAAGAGCTGTGTTATAGTATAACATACATCCAGGGCAATTCATTGGTTTTACAGCATGTTCCATCTCATCAATTTGAGTGAAATACATATTCTCTTTGTAGTTAGCATAGTGACCACTTTTAATCCATAACTCTCTATTAAGAATTATTGGAGTATTAATCTCTACATATCCACTTGCTTCATGTAAATCTCTCCAGAATTGAATTAGTTGATTTCTTAAAATCATACCTTTAGGATGCCAGAAAACAAACCCAACTCCCTCTTTTTGGAATGAGAATAGATCTAACTCTTTTCCAAGTTTTCGATGATCTCTTTTTTTTGCCTCTTCAAGAAAGTTTATATATTGATCTAACTCCTCTTTTGTTGCAAAAGCAGTTCCATAAATTCTTTGAAGCATTCTATTTTTCTCATCACCACGCCAATAGGCACCTGCAGCATTTAAAAGTTTGAAAGCTTTTAAACGACCACTAAAAGGGATATGTGGTCCTCTACATAAATCTATAAAATCACCCTGTTTGTAAAAAGTGATATTTTGATCCTCTGGAAGCTCTTTTATAATCTCAACTTTATAAATCTCTCCAAGAGCTTCAAAATGTTTGATAGCCTCCTCTCTGTTCATAATGGTTCTATGAAACTCATAGTTTGCCTGAACATGTTTTTTCATTTCTTTCTCTATTTTTTGAATCTGTTCTGGAGTAAATGGGTTCTCTACATCAAAATCGTAGAAAAATCCACTATCAATAACAGGACCGATTGTAACTTTTGCCTCTGGAAAAACTGTTTTTACTGCTTGAGCCATAATATGAGCTGCGGAGTGACGAATTGTTTCAAGCCCCTCTGGAGAATCAGATGTAAAAACAGTATAATTAACATTATCAGTAACTACTGTTGATAAATCAATAAGTTTATCCCCCTCTTTTGCAACAATTGCCTCTTTAAAAAGTGATTTATTGTACTCTTTTAACACTACTAAAAGAGACTCCCCCTCTTTGAAGGGATATTCATTTCCATTTATAAAAACCATGATGCACCTTCATCAATAGAACACTCTAAAATAGCAGATTTTGGAGATATCTGTCAAGCCTATAGATTTTTGATGATGGTTAATAGATCTAATCTCTTCAATTAGTTGACAATTCAATAAAACTAATATAGATTATTTTTACTGTTTTTTATGGATTTTAATTAATTATGAAAAAAATTGTTTATATCTCTTTTTTTATAGTACTACTATTGGTACAATCTTGTGTTGATATTGGTGATGATGATTTTATTGAAAAAGATATGGTTTGGATTGAAGCAAATATTTTTTTTGATGATGGAAAAGTTGAACAGGCTTGGGAGTTATATAAATCTATTGAAAATAAATATAAAAATAGCTATAAATTAAACTATAAATTGGGATTAATATCATCAAGAAGTGGTTGGAGTGAGTTAGCATTAAAATATCTTAAAAGAGTTTTAGAGATAAAATCATCTTTTTGGCTTGCACAAAAAGAGATTGCAATTATGTATAAATCGAAATATGAGTATCAAAGTAGTCTTGAAGAGATTAATAAAATATTGAATAATCCAGATTTAGATGCAGAAAGCTATTTTTTAGTTGCTTTTCTAAACATAAAAAATAAAACTACCACTAATCCAGAGAGTTTTTTTCAAAAATCATTAGAGTTAGATCCCTCTTTTGTGATGAGTTCCCTTCACTATGGAAGTTATCTTATTGGAAAAAAAGATTTTGATAAAAGTGATAAAATTATTAAAAATGGTCTGAAATATAATCCAACTAACTCATCATTAATTGAGCTATATTGTTCTATTAAAATGCTTGAGAAAAAATACAGTGAAGCTATAGAGAGATATAAAACATATACTGAAAAAAATCCAAAATGGGGCTATGGTTTTTTACAAATTGGAACTGCATATGAGAAACTTGGTAATTATAGGTTAGCAGAGGAGTACTATAATAAATCTGTTCAAATTGATCGAAATTTACGTTTTGGTTGGCAATCACTTGCAACAGTAAAAGAGAGATTTGGTAAAATAGATGAAGCACTTGAGATATGGGAAAGCTTGGCAATATCTTATGATGAACCATATTATGATTTTAAAGCAGCAGATCTACTTAAACATAACTTAGAAAAATCGGAAGTTTTTATTAAAAAACTTAAAAACTCAACAAACTCAAGAGCTAAAGAGTATTTGAAAATTTTAAAGATACAATAGTAAAAATAATTTAGTAATCATATTTTTTTGGTAATACCATTTTTAAAATTCAATGACAAATATTATTTTTTTGTTATTCATAAGAAATAAAAACAATTTGATTTGTGTAAGATTTTATTCTTCTAAAAAAAGAGTGTTTTCACTTTTTGTAATTAATTTTAGCCTTTTTTGATTTTAATAATTTTTATAAAAAGTAGACTTATTAAGAAATTTATATTATATTAAAGATAACTTTTATTATCTTACATGATATAAAAGTTATGGTTGCTATTATCTAATAATTTTTTTATGGAGATTTTATTTATGCTTATAGATTCACACTGTCATTTGGATTTTGAGGAGTTTTCTGATTTTCAGCCATTTTTAGATAGAGCAAAAGAGAGTAATGTTTTAGCTTTTATTGCCATTGGTGCAAGTGAAGGTATTAAAAGTTCATTTAAATCAATAGAGATTGCATCAAAATATAGTAATATTTTTCCAACAGTTGGAGTTCATCCTCATGATGCCTCTATTTTTGATTCAGATATCGAAAAAACATTAAAAGAGTTAGCAAAAATTGATAGTGTTGTTGCCATTGGTGAAACTGGAATTGATTACTTCTATAAATACTCCACAAGAGAGCAACAGATATTTGCTTTTGAAAAACAGATAGAGATTGCAAATAGTAATAATTTACCATTTGTAATTCACACAAGAGATGCTTGGGAGGATACTTTTTCTGTTTTAGAGTCTGCAAAAAGAGCAATGCCAAATTTAAAAATGGTTTTTCATTGCTACTCTGGTGGAGTTAAAGAGGCTGAAAAAATTTTAAATTTGGGTGGAATTTTCTCTTTTTCTGGTATTATAACATTTAAAAAAGCAGAAGAGATTCAGGAGGTAGTAAAAATTGTACCTCTTGAATATATTTTAGTTGAAACAGATTCACCATTTTTAGCACCAATTCCATTTAGAGGAAAAAAAAATGAACCATCTTATGTTAAATATGTGGCTCAAAAAATAGCAGAACTAAGAGGTATCTCTTTTGAAGAGGTTGAAAGAGCAACAACTCAAAATTGTATCAATTTTTTTAATTTAAAATTAAAAATTCAGTAAAACTACACTATTTTACTGAATTATTACTCTTATTTTTTTGTTATAATAAGGATAAAGAAAAAATAGTTAACTTTTACTGTTTTAAAAATATAATCATAAATATTATTAAATGTAATATTACGTAAAAAACAGTATTGCAAGAAAAAAATTAATTTTTATTTATAGGAACTTATGAATTTTCTATATATTTTAGTCATATTCTTACAAACATTAGTTGTTAACCAAACAGCAACAGAGGATGAGCAGTTTATAAGAGCATACCTATCAAAAACAAAATTCTATTCAGAAGTTGAAACTCCAAGTGGTTTTATTGATCGATTTAATAAAGATATTGTTGATATTTTAACTGGAAAAAAATTGGAAAATGAGATTATAAACTATAAATATAGTAATAATTTTATACAGTTAAAATATATGGCCAAACACCTTCTTCAAATTATTGAGAAAAATAGTCTTATAAAAGAGGATTATAATAGAGAACAGCTTTGTAACTCTCTTTTAAAAACTTCACCTAAACTTCCATATGGCTACTATTGTAAAGGTGATCACTATTTTAATAAAAGTAAAATATCATTTTGGAATTATATTCCAAGTTATTTAAAAGGGGCATTACAAGTTTGGAATACAGGAGTTTTAAATGAGATTGCAATAACTCAAATAATATATTTTTTATCACTCTCTTTTTTAATATTTTCACTTATTTTTGTTTTTTATGGTTTTAGAACTCTTTTTCATGATGTTATCCAGATTTTGCAAAAAAAGTTAACACCTTTAAATTCAAAACTTTTGGCAATAGTTATAATTACAATACCACTAATTCTACCCTTTAATTTTATATATGTATATTTAGGTTATGTTGCAGTAATGTCATCATATTTTCATAAGAAATTTCTACTTTCTGTTATGATAGTGATTTTAACTCCATATATAATATTTTTAGTCATTCAGACACACTATAAAAATCATCAACCACTTTCACAAATAGATCAAATTGCATACGAATCGGTTTTTTATGATTATCATTTATCAAATAGTGAAGTTGCAATGATAAAAGAGAATAAATCGCTTATATCTCAACTTGCAATTGCAAAAAAAACTAAAGATAGTGGTGATTTTGAGAGTAGTTTAATTATTTATGAGAAAATTTTACAAACAAATAAAAACGATTTTATATATAACAATATAGCAAATCTTCTTTTTTATCTTAAAAAAGATAAGGAGTCATTGGAGAGTTATAAAACTGCTATTACAATTGATCCTAAAAATGCAATATATTACTATAATTTAAGTAAAGTTTACTATAGAATGGGGCAAAAGAGTAATGGTGATACATTTAGAAAACTTGCAAAAGAGTCTCCTAATTCAAAATTACTTCCTTATTGGGATAATATTAGCTCTTTTCATACAAATAGATATCTTTTAGATTATATCCCAAATATGAAACTGTTTTTTAGTGGTGAGATTAGTGATCAATTTGGTGAAATTTGGATATCTGCACACCTTTTTAAATGGAACAACGATGACTATTTTTTCTCTCTTGTTGTTATAATGTTTATACTTTTAATATCAAGATTTATATTTAGAAAAATGGTTTTTGGTCGTTACTGTTCAAAATGTGGTATTTCAATGAATGAGATTGATGCTCCAGTTCAAAAAAGTAATTTATGTCTTGAGTGCTATCATATTTTAAACTCAAGAGGCAATTTAGATCAACAAAAACTCCACCAAAAAGAGAAGAGAATCAGATTATATCGTAATGTTTCAAGAAAAGTTGCAATAGCATTAAATATTTTTCTTCCTGGAATTTCATTAATCTATAAAAAATCCTCTATTTCTGCCTCTTTAATTTTATTATATCATATTTTTTTCTTATCTGGTTTGATTTTCTTTAAAGATTGGAGTTTTTTAGTTAATAATGCAACACTTATTTTCATGATTTTTGTATTTTCAATACCAGAAATAATCTTTTATTTTGTATCATTCTATTTTTTAAATAAAAAAACTCATATATCCTAATTTTTAAAAACAGATATCTTTATTTTGCAATTTTAAAATCTAAAAACATAAAAGTCATCTCTATTTTGTAATCTATAGATATTTATTGAGAGTTTCAATAAGTTTTTTTCTTTGAATTGGTTTAGATATGTAGTCTGTGCAACCATATTTTAGTGCTTTCTCTTGGTCTCCTGCTAAAGCATTTGCAGTTTGTGCAATAATTGGTATGTTTTTATCAAACTCCCTTATTTTTGAAGTTGCCTCATAACCACTCATAATTGGTAGCTGAATATCCATAAGAATTAAATCAAATTTTTCTGAATTTGATTTTTCCACAGCTTCAGCTCCATCTTTTGCTCTTGTGATTTGAATTTCTGATTTTTTTAGTAGTGTTTCAAGATAAAAAAAACTAACATCATCATCCTCAACAACTAAGATTTTTCTATCTTTTTTAAAATCAAATTCAAATCTTTTTTCATTTGTTTTTACACTATTTTTCTCAATTTTTGTATATGGAATAGAAATTATAAACTCACTTCCAATCCCCTTTTCTGAAATTAATGATATTTCACCATCAAGTAACTCTACTAAAGCTTTTGTAATAGCTAATCCAAGTCCACTTCCACCATATTTTCTTGTAACAGAGTCATCAGCCTGTCGAAAACGCTCAAATATCATTTGTTGCTTCTCTTTAGAAATACCAACTCCTGTATCTTTTATTGAAAAAACAATTTTCTCTTTACTCTCTGATATAGTATAAGATATTTTTATAGAGCCTTTATGAGTAAATTTAACTCCATTTCCAACTAAATTTGTTAAAATTTGCCTTAAAAAAGTCTCATCAGTTAATATATAGTTACTTTTATTAATATTTGGAATATTTAGTTCAATAGTTACCCCTTTTTTCCCATTTCCAGATTGAAAAAATGAGTATATCTCAAATAGTAAAGCATTAATATCACATTCACTATTTTTTACAACTAACATTCCTGACTCTATTTTTGATATATCTATAATATTATTTATTAGTTGTAAAAGATGATTTCCACTTTTTTCAATAATATTTAGATATGATATATTTTGTTCCTTTGTTAGATTGTCCTCTTTTAATAAATCAACAAATCCTAAAATACCATTCATTGGAGTTCTGATTTCATGGCTCATGTTTGCAAGAAAAACCGATTTTAATCTATCAGATTCCTCTGCTTTCTCTTTTGCTAACTTTGCTTCATGCATTAAGTTTTTAAGCTCTTGAATCATCTCCTGAATATCCTGTTGCAACATTCCAACAACATAAAAAAGGTCAACAAATGGGTCATCTGGAGCAATATCAACCTCTTGAGGGGTAAATTTATCATCCCAAGAGATTCCACCAATAATCTCAAAAAGCTTTTGAATCTGCTCTTTATAGTGTATTTTCATCTCTGAAAGCTCTTTTTTTAGTGAGTTTATATCTTCTGTTTCATCATGTATATTTTTAAGGTTATCTTTTTTTAAATTACCTCTATCCTCTAAAACCCCACTAAATGCCTCTTCAAAATTTTTTACTATCTCTACTTTTGAGTATTTAGAAAAAAGAGATAGTGCAACTTTAGCCATAATAGAGGTTAAAGGAGTCATGTTATATAAAAATCCCTTTTTGATTTTTTTGATATTTGCAGATAACCACTCTTCAAAAGCTTTTCTTGAACCTAATGTTGCTGAAGAGACAGCCTCAAAATCTATAAGTAGATAGTAGCTCTCCCCATTTGGTAACATCTCATCAACTATTGTATTAAATAGTTTGTTATAAAAAACCACATCATCTTTTTTTGATTGACCAAAAAATTGTCGGATAAATATATCACCCTCAACACAACTACAAGTTCCAAAAACTTCACCATCTCTAAAATAGGAACTCCAGCTCTCTTTTTTGGCAATTTTATAGCTACCACCATTAAATGTTAAATATTTTCTCTCTTTACTCCATAAATCATCAAAGAGTTCACTATTTTTTAGAGTTGAATCAACTCTATTTAGCTTATCATTTTTAATAAACTCAATAATCTCATTAATAGAGTCAACAATATTTATACTTTTTATATTTTTTGAAAAAAACATTGCAGTTTTCATAATAATATTCATTCGCCAATCAGCTTTTATAAAAAATAGTCCATGTAGTTGTTTATATATCTCATCAAGCCATTTCACATGTGAATGTCTATTTGCCAATGGAGCACCTTTTAGTTTTGAGTAGTCATGTGCAAGATAGAATTTCTTACCATTTGGAAAATACTCTTTAATAAATTTTTTTATATCTTTAGCAACAACATTGTAATCATTTTGACTTGCATTACCAAAAGCTCTTAATAGAAGAAGTTCATTACTATCCCAAAGAAGTTCAAATTTATAGTTACCATTTTCGTAACAATAGTCACTTTGAATATTTAAAACTCCAACCATTACAATACCATAAAAAAACAGAAAGCTATTTTAAATAATAATCACAAAAATATCAATTATTTTTTCATATTTATTTAAAATATGAAAATTTTTAATTATTTTTTAATTTTAAATAATAATATTAATTATAAAAAGTAGAATATATTTTTATTAATTCATCAAAATATTATTTGTATTTCATTAAATTTTAAAAAAATAATACTATATAAAACTAAAAAAGGGACTTTTTAGTCCCTTTTTACACTTTTAAAACAAAAAATAGTCAAATAAAATCTATTAAAAAAACAGATTATTTAAAAAGATCTGCAATATTATAAAAAGCTTTTTTTCCAGGATAGAAGGCCTGTTTTCCTAACTCCTCTTCAATTCTAAGAAGTTGGTTATATTTTGCAATTCTATCACTACGACTCATAGAGCCTGTTTTAATTTGACCAGTATTAAGTGCAACAGCAAGATCTGCAATTGTAGAGTCCTCTGTTTCACCAGAACGATGAGAGATAATTGTTGTGTAGTTATTCTGTTTTGCGAGATTAATTGCCTCAATTGTCTCACTTAAAGTACCAATTTGGTTAACTTTAACAAGAATTGAGTTTGCAACATGAAGATCAATTCCATTTTGTAGTTTTTTAGGATTTGTAACAAAAAGATCATCACCAACAAGTTGAACTCTTTTTCCAACTCTT
>DYRY01000045.1 GCA_020718465.1 Anaeromyxobacter dehalogenans
TGGTCAAATTATAGATTTTTCAAGATTTTCAGTTCCAGAGAGACATGTAAAGCATCTTCTAAAAGATGTTATTGTAACAAATATAAATACAAAATGGCATAATGATGCACTTATAATTGATATTGATGGTGATGGTCTTGTTGATATTCTTGAGAATGAGTTTCACTCTGATATTTATAATCCTGATAGTGATGGAAATGGAATCTCTGATGGTGTGGAGTATTATACAACAGGAAAACCATGTAAAACACTTATTTGCACTATTCAAGGACAAGATCCATGTGAGGAGTATAAGTGTGATTCAACCAGAGCTGAGCCATATTTGGCATGTAATAGTTGGTTGGGAACAGGAAATGAGAGATGTGAAGCAAAAAAAGAGAAAGATTATCTTAAATGTTTTGAGAGTTGCACAAAATCAGAAGAGGAGTGTAATAACTCTTGTCAACAACCAATATGTCCAACTCCTCCAACAGAGATAAATGGAGTTTCTGTAAAACATATTTTAGATTTAGATTGGGATTATCTAAATGATTGTGAAGAGAGAGTTGTTTTAAAAAGCAAACATGACAGTTTTGACTCAAATGATGATTGGATTCCAGATCATTTGGGCTTTAACTCATATTTTGGTTTTGTTGAGGGAAGTGAAGGAGAACATCTTTTAGATCCTGATTGGGATGAGGTAAGTAATTATGATGAGGTGAAAAGTAACACCCCAATAAAATATGATAATAGTAGAATTTATGGTATAAAACCATATAAGTACAATCTAAAAGTTGTGAAAGATAATAATACTCAAACTTGCTTTGAACTTGATGTTGTCGGAATTCCTATTGGTAGTCGAAAAGACACTATTAGAGTCTATATTATGGAGAGTACATCTATAATAAAAAATAAAAGATTTATGAGAAGTGTTCAAAAACAGATTATAGATGAGAGTAAAGTTGTAACTTTTAGTGATGATGATTTTTTATAATTTTTTGATAAAATAATAGATTATTTTTCTCCTTTCTATATATTTTATATAGAAAAGTATACTTTGATAGGGGGCTATCATGTTGCGTAACTATTTTTATATCATAATGCTATTAGCATTATCTCTATTTGTCTCATGTGATGAGGCAAAACCTTCTGGAAAATATGAGATTGTTATTTCAGAAAATGCAAAAGTTGGTGAGGATATTAAAATCACAGTAGATGATACAAATAAACTTATCAACTACAAGTGGGCTCTTGTTTATGAGTTAGGAAACTCTATAACATCTTGTAATGCCTTTAATACCCCTGAAATTAATTGTACTATTGAACAGGGTGGAGAGTTTACAATATGGCTAAAAGCAAAAAATAGAGATGGTGAGGAGATTCTTATCAATAAGGTTATCTCAATTCTTGATATGAATAAACCTCTAAACCAATCACCTATAATTGTTGCTTCTCTTAACTCTGAATCAACAAGTGAGGCAATTGTATCAACACATCAATCAAGAGAGAAGGGAGTTTTAAATTTTCCTGTTAATGAGGAGATAACATTTAACTTTTCTGAAACAACAGATGATACAACTACTGATAACACTCTTCTTAAATATGAGATTGAGATTGGTTCTAATGAAGGTTTTAAAACTATATCAAATCCATTTAAGCACACATTTACAAAAACAGGTTACTTTACAACAACTCTTAAAGTTACAGATGAGGATGGGAATGTTGCCAAAAAATCTTTTGTTATTTTTGTAAAATGTTCAGATGGCTCAGTTAATCTTCAGATTAATTCTGATTTAGTAACAATAACAAGAGACTCTATTAATAATTTTTTTACCTATAGTGCACAAGGAGCTGTAAGTGGTAGTGAGGAAAGCTCTTACCGTTATAGATGGGATTATAATGGTGATGGTATTTATGATAGTGATTGGCTTGATGAGGCATCAATTAGAGAGTATACTGTTTTTGAGGGTGAAAGAGATGTAAAACTCAAAGTTTGGGAACAGAGATGTAATAATATATCAGAAGTTACATTCGCTAACAATTTTGTTATTCCACTTGCAGATGCAGTTCCAAGAACACTTCAAGGACCACAAATTCCAGGATACTTTTTTATTCAGGGATATCCAGAGGGAAAAGATAACTTTCAATCCAAAATTACAGATGTTGATTTTATTGCAACAAAACATGATGGAGCACCTGTTGAGGAACAATGGAGAGTTCTTTGTGATTATAGACCAAATGATGGTTTAGCAACAATCTCAATAAAAGGGTTAAATCAATATGAAAGAGAGGGGGAAAATGGTGAGCTTCATGGAGTTCTCTTAACTCTTGATAATATTGATATAAGCTCTTTTCCATCTGTTACAACATTAAGTAATGTTAATGCAAATGTTGAGGATTTTAGTTACTACTCTGATGAAGATTATGATAAAACAAGTAGAGTAATCTATCGTAAAGATGGAGATTGCTCATCTATTATTACAATTGAGGTTTTAGCAGGAGAGGGAAGTTGTGTTAATGGTGGAACAACTTTTTCTGATGTTATTATTATTGATGGAACATACTCTTGTGATAATCTAAAAGGTACAAATGATAAAAACATCTCTTTTAAAAGAGGTGCTTTCTATTGTGAAGTTGGAAAAGGTGATGCTTGTATTGGTGGGGGTGGAGGTGGAGGTGGAAATCCTCCTGAAGAGTTTTAAACTGTTTTATGATATTTAAAATAAACTTTTTTACTATTAATTTTATATTTTGAGTAAAATTAATCTCTTTTTTATTGTTAATTTTGTATTTTTATAGAGTTGGTTGTTTTATTTTTATTTAAAAAGCAATCTACTCTATTTTATCTATAAAAAATCAATTTTAAGAGATTATATATAATTTGATTTGTTTATGTTTTTACTATTTTATATAAAAGTAAGTGATTTTAAGATGTTTAAGATTATTTACTCTTTTCTGTTTTCACTATTTTTACTTTTAGGAGATTTCTGTTTAAGGAGAGTTTATGCTTGATTTTATTAGGGATGGTGGCCCATTTATGTGGGTTATTTTGATTACATCTGTTTTTGCAATTGCAATTATGATTGAAAAAATTTATTCAATATTTTTTTACTACAAACCAAAAGTTACATTTTTTAATGATATTGTGAAACATGTGCGTCAAAAAGATTTGGCTGCTGCAAAACTTTTATGTAGTGGAACAAGCCATCCTCTTGCAAAAATAATATCTGTTATTTTAAACAACTATAACAAGCAGAAAGAGGCAATGGAGTCAGAGATTGGAAAAGAGGTTCAAAAACTTGTTCCTAAAATTCAGAAACATACATCATATCTACACATGATTGGTAATGTTGCAACTCTTTTAGGTCTTATTGGTACAATTCAGGGTCTTATTCTCTCATTTTCATCACTTCAAGGAAGTGGTGCTGCAAACAAATCAGAGATGCTTGCATCAGGTATATCAACAGCAATGAATACAACAGCATTGGGACTTATTGTTGCAATTCCATGTATTGTTGCATTTACAATATTTGTAAATAATGAGAATGCTATTATGCAAAAATATAATGAAACAATCACAGAGGTTGTACATGTGATGGAGTTTGAGATTGCAGAAAAAGAGATTTCTCAATAATCTCTTTTAGTTAAAACCCACTGTTCATGTATGATTTTTTATTTTTTTATAAATGGATTTGTAAAATTCAGACTATTTAGATTAAAGGAATTTTATATGTCAATAAAACTTAATGTTCCAAATGAGGCTCCAGAGGATATTGATGTTCTTTTGCCTGTTATGAGCTTATTGTTAATTCTCATTCCTGTTTTAGTAGGAAATATGGCTTTTTATCATCTTCACTCTGTGAGTGTAAATACTCCAAGTGCAGCAGTTACAGAAGAGATTAATACTCCTAAAAACAAAGATGATATGAATGTTATGTTAAGAGTAAAAGTTACACCTGAAAATTTTGTAATTGAGCTTTTAAATGAAGATACAGGTAATTCTGTGTTTAATAAGGATATTGTAAGAGATAGAAATGGTATTGTTAGTATGAGAAAAGAGCTGAAAAAACTTCATGTAGAGTATAAAAAACTTGATGTTGTTCTATTATCCTCATATAAAGAGCTTAAATATGGTGATTTACTTCCAATTCTTGATGAAGGAATAAAAACTATTGTAAGAGATGATAAAGATGAACCTGTTTTTAAAATTGTTGTTGTTCCTGAGGGGGTGTAATGCAAGATAAAAACTATTTTGGTTCATCAACAAGAAGTAATCAAGCAAGAATAAATATCACATCTCTTATGGATGTTTTGACTATTATTCTTATATTCTTACTAACAAACTACTCTGATGAACCACCAGAGCAAGATCCTCCCAAAGGGGTTACAATCCCTATTGTTATTGCAAAATCTAAAAAAAATATCTCTAAAAACTTTACAAAGGAGATTCGTGTTGTTTTTGCTTCAGATAGAATTGAGATAGGGGATCAAGTTATACCATTTGAATCATTTGATGAGCAAAGTTCTCAAATATTATCACTTGCAAGTGATAAACTTAAAGAGGCAATTGATGTTTTAAAGCCAGAAGAGAAAAAAGATTCTGCAATTATACTTATTGCTGATAAAGATGTTGATTATAGTATGATTAGTAATCTTATACAAGCAGCCTCTATTGCAGGTGTTACAAACGTTGAATTTTTAGGAACATTAGAGGAAAAGGAGTAGTATGTCAAAAAAATGTATAAATATATTTCATATTTTATCTTTAGTTTTTTTGCTCTTCACTCCTACCCTCTTTGCTCAAGAAAAAGATGAGTTGAAAGTAGAAAAAGAGGGAGGAGTAATTGAGATTAAAGGGGAAAGTAGAAATTTTAATATGAAACTTGTCCTAAAAAATAAAAAAGATAAGATAACATTTGTGAAAACAAGAAGGGATTTCAAAGAGGAGATTCTTTCAAAAGAACCTTAATTGTTTTATTTGGACACTATATGTTTAAAAATTTTTTTAAAAATAATCAGATTTTTATAAGTTATGTAAGTGACTTATCTGGAGTTGAAAGATACTATCCTGTTGTATCTATTCAGAAAAATATGAATGAAAAAATAGTGCTTGATATGGGTAGTTTTACAGTATCAGCATCAAAATCCCTTAAAAAAGGGGTAAAAATCATTTTTAAAGATGATTTATATCAAGTGGAACAGGGAAAAATAGTCTCTATTAGGGGAGAGGTAGGAGTTTTTTTTGTAAGAATTATACATGATTGGACTCTTAATAGTGATCAAGAGTTTCCAAAATTTTTCTACTACTCTTTAGCTACCCATTTAATGATTATTTTAGCATTAGCTCTACCTGCAATTCTTAAAGGAAAACCTAATAGCAAAAAAGAGGATGAAAAAATTGAGGAGAGAGTTACAGATATGATCTCAAAACTTGAGGCTAAAAATCCAACTCCTATAAAAAAAGAGGAGCCTCAAAAAGAGGTAAAAGAGATTGTTGTTCAAAAAAAAGAGAAACAGGAGGGCTTTTGGCCATCAAAAAACCCAGAATCTGTGAAAACAGTTGAGAAAAGTAGACCTAAAAAAGTTGCAACAGCTGGAGGTGGTTCTACAAAATCTACTGCCTCCACTTCAAACTCATCTGGAGGTTCAAATACTCAAGTTGGAGGAGGCTCTTTAGATTTTCTTTCATCAAATCCATCATCAAATATTGCTATAAATAGTGGAGGTGGAGGAGATAGCTCTAAAAAAAGGGGGTTTGGAACTGGAGGTGTTTCTGTAAAAGGGATATCTCAAGATTCAACAGCTCTTAAAGGTAGTGGAGATTATACTGGAGCTATTGAAACTAAAGGGATTGGAGAGGTAAAAAATGCTCAATATGGTTCTGGTGGAGGTGGTTATAGTAAAACATTAAACTCAATTGAAGGAAAAGTCTCTGCAAATGCAATAGGGAACTCTAATAAAGGGGGAGTAACTGGTGTTTTAAGAAGTGGAGGTGGTATTGAAACTACAGGAGAGGGAAAAATATCAAAATCAGCAGTTGAGGAGGCTATAAATAAAAAAATACATCGTTTAACATACTGTTATGAGAAGGCTTTACTATCAAAACCAACACTTTCTGGGGTTGTTAAGATAAGTTGGACAATAAAAGCTAATCGAAGTGTTAAAAATGTTAAAATTGTATCTTCACAACTTAAAGATCCAAAACTCCATGATTGCTTAACAAAAGAGATTGCAAAAATAAATTTTCCAGCCCCTAAAGGGGGAGATGCTGTTGTAACATATCCATTTAAATTTAAACCTGATATGTAAAAAGTAGTAAAATAAAAAATAGTTATAAAAAGTTGTTTTTAGAATTAAAAATAGTAGGGGTGTTTATGATATTTTATTTAAGGAAAAAACAGAAAAATTTGTTTGGCAAAGTTTTCTATTTTGTATTTGTGATATCCACTTTTTTTTCAAATACCCTAAAAGCAGATGAAACACTTTTAGGAACATTAGATGGGAGTAAAGTCTCTGCAATTGAGTACTCTCTACCATCAGATCAACATGCATTTAATTTTGGAACAGAGCTTTTTCCATTTAATCCATACTATAATGGCATTGGAGCTTTTGTAAGTTATCAATATCACATTAATAAAAATCTCTCTTGGGAGATGATTCGAACCACATACATATTTTCTGTTCAAACAGACCTTACATCTCAACTTGCAGAAAAATATGAAGTTGCACCAGAAAAAATAGAGCGACTTTTTTGGATGATAAAGTCAAATTTAAAATACTATTTGGTATATGGAAAATCTCTTCTCTCTGATGAGTATTTAAATCACTTTAGAGTTGCATTTACTGCTGGGACAGGGGTTGCTTTTACAAAAGATAGCTCTTTTTTATTTAATGCCAAATTTTTAGTTAATTTTGGTCTATCTTTTGAGGTTTATATTCATGATTCTCTTTTGTGGGGATTGGATTTTCAGGATGCAATTGTTATTGACAGTTCTATCCTTAAATCTGTACTTACATATCCATCTTTTAGCCTATTTCTTAAAAAGATGTTTTAGGAGTTATTATGAATATTGTAAGAGTAATTTTGCTTTTAAGCATTTTTTTATCAACAGTTGTAAATGCACAATGGAAAGGAGATATTCCTGATAAGTGGAGAGACTCTGATAAATGGATACATCTTCTTGATAAGCTAATTGAAACTAAAAACTACTATAGTGCAATGGCAGCCTCTCAACGAATTTTAATGCTATTTAGTGAACTTAGTGTTAAAGAGAAGGCATATTTATCTATTATAAAAATAACAGATGAGGGATATCCTTTTGATGTTAGAAATCTCTATATCTCTGGTGATATTGATCCAAAACTAGGCTTTAATATAATTAACAACTATAATTTTTACAAAGGTTATGTTAATTTAAAAAAAGGGCTTGACAAATGGGCAGAACACTATTTTTCAAAAGTTGATAAGGAGAGATTTCATAAATATCTTTTTTATCAAGCTATATCTTTGTATGAACAGAATAAACTTTATGATGCTATTCAAATTTTAAAAAAGATACTTCGACTTGATTTAGGGGTTGAACATACTGCTTTTATAAAAAAAACAGCAAGAACAATGGCAAGAATATATTTTGAACTTGAGGATTATCAAATAGCTCTTGATATCTACATGAATTTTCTTTTAAAAACAAATCCAATAAAAGATACTGATTGGCTTGAGACTGCTTGGACTCTTTACCACCTAAAATATTATAATAGAGCTTTAGGAATGTTATATAATCTTGAATCAGAGACATTTAGTGAGGTTATTCATCTTGAAAAATTTATTTTAAGAGCATTAATATATAGAGCTCTTTGTCAAACAGAGTTAATGAATGGATTGGCAGATAGTTTTATGGAGAGATTTGGATATATTGTTGAAGGACTTAAAATTGGAAAGGATATAAACTCTTTTGATGGAATTAATGGTTTATTAAGTGAACAAAATCAAGACTATTTTAAATATAGTTTTCTTCATAAAAAACTCTCTCAAGAGGAGAAAAATATTAAACAATTAATTGATGAAAAAACTCTTAATATTGATTATGATTTATTTAGCTATCTTATTTTAACAGAGAAAAATTTTCTCCAAGATAGTGCAAAAATGTTTGAGGAGGCAAGTAAAACTGAAACAGTTAAATATCTTGTTGTTTTATATGAGAATCTTAGATTTTTAAAGTATGATGTTGTTCTTGAAAAATTTAATCCAAATACTGTTTTTATGGAGAAGGAGACTCTTAATCTTAATCCAGAGAAGGATGAAAAGGGACTTTTTTACTTCTATTGGCCTCAAAAAAAGGGGGTATTTTGGTCAGATGAGAGAAAATACTATAAAACTTGGCTTAATAATGAATGCAGAAGTGAGTAAGGAGATTTAATGAGACTATTAATCATACTATTTTTATTTCTTGCAGTAGTTCACTCTGCATTTTCAAATACAAACAAAAAAAAGGTAATATGTAATACAAATAAAGTTTGTCAAAAAGATAAAAAATGTTTTAAAACTAAATTTTGTTTAAATTTAAATAAAAAAGAGGAAGATAACCGTAAATCTTTAGAAGAAAACAGTAATTTAGAGAAAAAAAATGATGTGAATAATAAAGATTTAGAATCTTCACTCAAAAAAAATGAAAATTCAGAAAATTCTCAAAGTGATTCAATTAAAAATAATAAAAAAAATGAAGACTCTTCTGAAAAAAATAGTAATTTAAATGAAAATAAAGAGAAAAATGGTAAAGAAAATGAAGACTCTTCTGAAAAAAACAGTAATTTGAATGAAAATAAAGAAAAAAATGGTAAAGAAAACTCCAAAGAGAGAGATAAAACAGTTAAAAACAGAGATTTTAAAGCAAAACTCTCACTTATGCTTAGCAATATTAATGAATCTGTTAAAATTCTGAAAAAACAGATTAGTGATAATCCTCATGCACCATTTCTTCCAGACCTTTATCTTGAGCTAGGAAATCTCTATCTTCAACAATCAAATACACTATATTATATACAAATGGAACGAATGGAGAGTGATAATAGTAAAGGGGATAAAAAAAGCTTCTCTTCTGTTATAGAGGCAAGTAAAGAGGCAATTGCCACTTATGAATTTCTAGTTAAAAACTTTCCTGATTACAGTAAAATGCCAGAAATACTGTACTATCTTGCAGTTACATATAACTCTATTGATGAGCCTGGAAAATTTCTTATCACCACAGATAAGCTAATTGAGAGTTATCCACAAAGTAGTGAAGCTATGCAGGGAAGAATGCTAAAAGGAGATTTTCTATTTCGAAAAGGGGAACATGCAGAGGCTTTAAAAATCTATACTCCTGTTTCAGAGTCTAAATTTGATTATGTGAGAAATCAGGCTATTTATAATATGGCAAATATTTTTGTTATAACAGATAATCATAAAAAGGCTCTTGAATACTATCGAAAAGTTATTCTTGATGATAAACTTGATAAAGATGATGGAACAAAAGAGATAACAATAAAAAACAGAGAGCTTGTTTCAAATCTTAAAAGAGAGGCTCTACTAGACTCTGTTAGAGCATTTACAACAGTTTATCCCGATTATGAGCATCCAGAGATTTACTATGCAAAAATTGCACCAACAGAGGCTCTATATCAAGAGGTAATTGAGAAGTTAGCTTTTCGATATATTGATGTTAAAAAATACAACAAAGCTATTGCTTTACTAAGAGTTTTAAGTGAAAGAACTGCAGACCCAGAAAGGGTTATAAACATATATCAAGATGTTTTAACAATAATTCCACTAGCTGAAAGAGTAAATATAGAGGTAGAGGAGATTAAATTTGTTCTTGAAAAATTCTACATGTGGTTCTCATACTATAAACTTTCAGATGAGCTTAAAAACAGATCAACACGTTTTATAGAGCTTCAAATAAGAGAGCTTGGAACAAGAAATCATGATATTGCTAAAAAATTAAAAGGGGAAAAAAGAGAGCAATATTTTCAAAAAGCTATAAAATTCTATCAGCTTTATCTTGGTTTTTTTAAACAAGGTGATAATAGTATAAAGATAGCTGTAAATATTGCAGATTCCTTTTATCAAATACAACAGTATCCAGAGAGTGGAAACTACTACTTAAGACTTGCAAATGAGCATTTTGGTAAAGCAGAAGGGCGAAAAAAAGAGTTTATTGAGAATGCACTTCACTCACTTCAAATGAAAGCTCACTACTCTTTTTATGATAACACATGGAGAAGAGGGCTTCTTACTGCAGCAATTAATCTTTATTTTGATGTTGATTCATCTAAGAAAAAAAGTGATGAGCTAAATTTCATTCTTGCAAAAACAGAGTTTGAACAGGGAATGTATGAAAAGGCTCTTAATAGTCTATATCTTTTTGCAAAAAACTTTCCAGATAGTAAATATGTTGTTGATTCTGGAGAGTTAATTTTAAGCTATTTTAATACAAGTGGTGATTATGAGGGACTTAGCAAGTGGAGTAAAAAACTTCTGTCTGTTAATTTTAAAGACAGAGAGTTTAAAGATAAGCTTGAAAAAATAGGTAAACAGGCAAAACTTAAAACATTAGATAAAGATATTCAAAATGATAAAGAGTATGATGCCTTCTATCAAAGTCGTTCATACTATAAGTTTGCCCTCGAAACAAAAGATAATGAACTAAAATCAATAGCTCTTGAGCAAGCTCTTCAGAAAAGTCGTGAAGAGAGAGATATTGAACAGTTTTTTAAAACAGCACTATATTTAGCTAAAAAAGAGAAAAATCTACCAAAAAAACTGGAGATATATAACTCAATATCAAATGAGTATATATATACAGGAAGATTTATTTCAGCTCTTAAATCTTTAAAATCTATATATAATAACAAAGATTTTCAACAAAACGAGAAAAAAGAGGCATTTATAAAGGCTTTTACTATTGTTATTGCATTAAAAGATTATACAAAAATTTTGGATTTTATGAAAAATCAGTTTTTCTCAACAATTGGAGAGGAGTTAAAAGAGCAACTTATTCAAACTATAGCCTCTTATATTGAGTCTGAAAACGAGTTAGATAAAGATTTAATCAACTATCTACTTAAAAATAGTCAAAATAACTCTCATATATTGGCTCTTTATAAAAAAAGATCTCTCATAAAAGATAAATCTATTTTAGAGATAATTGATAATAAAATAGCCTCAATTTGTAGAGATGATGAAGAGGAGGCAGTTTGTCAATGGATGATTGCTGAAAAAATTGAAAAAGAGAGAGAAAAATTTATAACAGATATTGAAAAAGCCTCTTTTGAACCATCTAGAATTGCCTCTTTTGGAGAGAGATTTGTTAAAATCTCTGGAGTTTATAATAGTATTATTAATAGTGAAGATGGTACATTGAGGGTTTATGCAGTTATTCAAAATATGTTTATGTATGGAGCTCTTGGGGATTACCTTCAAAAAGTCGCAGATAAAAATAGCTCAATAAAAGAGGAGCTTTTGGCAAAAGCTCAACAAAGTCTTAATACAAAAAAAGAGTACTCTGATGTATGCTTAAAAATAGTAGAAAATTCAGAAACATTTATCCCTATTGGTAAATACTGTATTAATAACACTTCATTAGCTATAGAAAAAGTTTTTATTTTTTCAGAAAATAGCCCAAGTAAAGCCAGTTTTGAAGAAAAAAATACAAAAGAGTCAACTGTTTTTCAACAACAGATGTTAACAGATAAAAATGGTGATAGTTATCTTGACCTTGCAAACTCATATCTAAAATCACAAGAGTATTCACTTGCAAATGCAACAGCCCTTTATGGGATATCACTATTTCCAGCAAAAACAGAGAGTTTTACAGCTATTCTTGGATGTTCATCTCTAAATCTTGGACATTACAATGAATCAAAATATCATCTTTTAGTAGCAGGAGATTATGATGGAATACGGGATGAGTGTCTTGAAAAACTTCGTAAAGTGGAGGTTGAGAGATGAGATATATTACTAAAACTATTCAGTTTTTTTTTATACTATTTTTTGTTGGATTTTTTGCTTCAGAAACCCTATTTTCTGCCTCAATTGATAATTCAGAGAGTGAGTTTTTAAAAGAGTATCCTCAACTTAGTAAACATATATACACAAAACCAGAATCTATGATATTTATTGGTGTAGGAGTTACCCCTATTGGCATGACAGATAATCGATTTATTCTATCTGGAAGTGTTTTTCAGTTACATTACATTAAAGATATCTTTGATATTGAGCTTTTTAATATCTCTTTCTCAATGAATAATGCAGAAAAATCGAAATACTCATCCTATCATTTAGTTTTAAGAACAGCACCTAAAATAAAAATTAATGAGCATTTAAGTGCTGGATTTATTGCAGGTTGGGAGTTTGTATCTTTTCCAGAGGTTTATAAAAAAGAGTATAAAGGGGAGAAATTTACTCCACTTGAACCATTCTCAACAACTGGATATATTTTAGGTGTTATTGTAACTCAAAATTTTAAATACTATAAAAAGTATCAAATAAAAATAAGTGAGTTTATTTATAGAGAATTTTACTCTGTTAAAGAGACATCTAACTCTTGGAAATATTGGTTTGAAGACCCACTTATTCAACAAGATCCAGAAAAAGATAAAGTTGCTCCCTCTTTTGTAGGTGGAGTTGAGATATCAATTCTTTTTTAATTTTTATAAAACTAAAAGATATTATTTCTTTTTTAATTTTTATAAAACTAAAAGATATTATTTCTTTTTTAATTTTTATAAAACTATTTTGGAGGTTTAAATGTTAAAAAAAACTATTTTTTTACTTATTTTTGCTATTTTTACCTCTTGTGAAAGTGAATTTTATAAAGCAGGTGAAAAGGGGGAGAGTTGTAAATCAGATAAATCATGCAATAAAAATCTCTACTGTAATTTAAAAACAGATAAGTGTGAAATCTGTTCAAATGAGGAACCATTTCTTGTTACTTGTAATAAAGGGGAGTGTACTGTTTACTCTGGAGATTTTTGCATGGGTTGTCAGGAGATTAATGGCATTAGATGTAAAGAGGATGAGTTACCATTTCATAAAGTTTATACCGATTTTTTTGTTATAGATCAGTATGAGGTTTCTGTTGAGGATTATAAAAAGTGTGTAGATCAAGGAAGATGTGATTTAAAAAATGTGTATATTGATGAATCTCTTTACTGTAATTATGGAAAAGTAGGAAAAGAGAAACATCCAATGAACTGTATAAACTGGTATGGTGCTCAAGAGTATTGTAAGTGGAAAAGAAAAAGATTACCAACTGAAGCGGAGTGGGAGAAGGCTACAAGAGGAAATGATGGAAGAGTTTATCCTTGGAAAGAGGAGGAGTTTGGTTGTAACTACTCAACAGTTGATTCTGACGAAAATATAAATAGTGGAAATGAGGGATGTGGTCAAATGGGAACATCTCTTATAGACTCTTTTCCTGAAAGTGTTAGCCCTTATGGTCTTTTTAATACATCTGGAAATGTTATGGAGTGGGTAAGTGATTTTTATGATAAATCCTACTACTCACTTGATGAACTTAAAGAAAATCCAACAGGACCACAAACAGGAGGCTCAAAAGTTTTAAGAGGGGGTGGTTGGAGAAGTTATGAAAAAGATGTTTATACATTCCGAAGAGAACGATATGTTCCAGATTTTGGTCATGATGATTATGGTTTTAGATGTGCAAATGATATCAAGTAGATAATAATATTAATGAAAATATATTATGATATTTTATTTTTTTTCATCTTCAGCGGGTTAAAACCCGCTATTCATTTATGATTTCTTTGTTTTTTCATAAAAAAAGTAGTTTTCATTAAGTTTTTTTTTATTTTTGCATGAAAAAAGTAGTTTTCATTAAGTTTTTTTTTGTTTTTGCACGAAAAAAGTAGTTTGCATTAAGTTTTTTTTTGTTTTTGCACGAAAAAAGTAGTTTGCATTAAGTTTTTCTTATTTAGTTAGTGAAATAATTAGAAAAACTTAGTTTAAAAAATATTTTTGTAACAAAAAAACTGATTTTTTGTAAAAACTCACAAAAAATACATATATTAAAATATATTTTTTAATTATTTAAATTAAATTTAGATAATTTTTTATTTAAAAGCATTTTTTATCTGTTTTTTTAGAGAAATATTTTATAACTCACCACTATCAATAACATCATTAAAAATCTCTTTGGTTTTTTTTAAAATCTCTCTAAATTTTTTCTTAGATGCCTCAAATGATATTACTAAAGAAAATATATATACATCTTTATCCCCTTTTAGAAAACCTGCAAGAGATACTGTGGAGCGTAATGAACCTGTTTTTGCAATAATATTTCCTTTACAATCATTATTTAAACAATATCTTCTCATTGTTCCTGATATTCCCATTTTGGGTAATGTTGACAAAACATACCATTTATAATCAAAATTTTGATATATATAAACTAAAATTTTTGCAATCTGCTCAGAACTAAAAAAATTTGCATCATTTAAACCAGAAGCATTTATGTAAGTATATGAATTCTCTTTTAATTTTACATCATTTTCTAAAATATCTTTAATTTTTTTTATTCCAACTTCCCAAGAGGCTGATTTCTCCTCCGTTTTTCCAATAATTTTTAGCAATTGCTCCGCAATAAAATTATTACTATATCTATTCATTAAAATAAGTGTATCTAAAATATTTCTTGTATAAAAAGTGTAAAAATCTTTTAATGTTTCATATTTTATTGTGTTTTCATATACTGTTTTAGTGTTTTTTCTAACTTTTATTCCAGATTTTACCAAAATATTCCTAAACATAGTTTTAAAAACCATATCTGGATTATGAATTTTTCTATAAAAAATCATTGGTTTTGAATCTTTATTAACCCTACCAATAATACTTAATTCTGTTTTTCCATTTTTTAAAGGGGTTGTTTTTATCTTAAATGATGATCTTTTTAATGATGTTTTTAACTCATTTTTAATAATAATCATTTTGCTTATTGGAGAAACAATATTTATAAAAGCTAATTCATCCTCTTTTTCTGATGGGGAAACCGAAAATTTAAAAGCATTATAGTTTAGAGGAGCAACAGAGTTTAAGGCAGCATAAGATCTTGAATCATCCTCATATTTAAGTGTATATATATTCTGTTCTTTATCAAAAAAACTAAAATCAAAAATAACTCCCCCTTTTATCTCTTTAAGCCCTCTTAGTTTTAAATCCTCAACTATTTTATATAAATCCTCCATTTCTAAATTTGGATCTCCATAAGATTTTATAACTAAATCTCCCTCTAATATACCATTTAGAGGTAATTCGACTGTTGTATAAAAGTCAGTTTTAAATCTAAATCCAAGAGTTAACTCTTTTAAAGTTGCTAAAGTTATTATAAGTTTTGAAACACTTGCCTGATTTAAAGATTTTTCACTATTTATACCAACTAACTTTTTACCATCTTTATCTAAAATAGAGAAAGTTATTTCACTATTTTTAAAAACATCATCACTAAAAAAACCCTCAATTGTTGCTTGTGAGTTTGAAAAAATCGTAAAAAATAAAAAAAAATAAAACATAAAACTCTCCAGTAAATAATTTAAATAAAAATAAATATAAAAATATTATTTTTTAAAAATAAATATAAAATATCCATTTTTAACTACTATTTTAACAAAAATAGAGTTAAAGGTCAAAATTTCAATAATTAAAGTGAATTCATTTAAGTTATAAAAGATTCAAATTGAAAAAAAATACAGATTATATGTATTAAACAATCTATACTCAAAATAAAAGAGTAAACAGAATAAAATCTATAACTTTATTGAGTAGTAAAACAAATAAGAGAAAAAATGAATATAATTATATAACTTAAATTAATTATCTCCAAAAATAATTGATATTCCTATTTTATCTGAAAATTGAACTACATCAACTCCAATATATTTATATTTTTTATACTCTAATAACTCTTTTTTTATTGATTCAAAACTATATTTTTCCATCAATAACCAAATTGATTTTATATAACGATAATTTGGATGATTAATTTGAATAATATGAACTCTTTTTTCAATTTTAGATATCTCTATCTGATTTTTCTCTTTTGCAAAAATTGAAAGTAATTCAGAATGCTCTTTTTTTATACCAAAATTGTGATAAAAAAATGATTTTATATCTGAAACTATTTTTTTTTTAGTGTAATTGAGTTTATATCCTCTTTTTCTATAAAATCTTGAGTCATAAATATATAATCATCTATTTCATAGATTCCAATCCCAATATAGTTAATATTTTTATCCAAAATATTGTTAAGATGACCTGGAGATTCTAAAATTTCTAAGTATGCAGCACAAATTGAGTTAGCTTTTGATATATTTTCTAATATTTTTTTGAAAAAAAATCCTTGTTCTTGAACTCTTTGAGATGGTGTTTTACCATTTTTTGATATGTGAGAAAAAAAAACATTATTTGCCATATCAAAACTATGCTTTTCGGCCACTTCAGAAAGCTCTGAAGATAAAATTAAATGAGAAAGATTTTTAGACTTTCTTATACTGTTTATCTCTTCAAAAACATCCTCTATTGTTTCGATATTTTTTAATTCACAAAAAGAGTAACTATTTATATCATTTTTATTTGATAATTTAGATTTTTTTGATTCTATTTTTATTGGAAACTTTGCAATAATTCTTGGATTACTCTCTTGATTTTCTATAAGCTCTATAATGTAGGTTCCAATCTCATTAAATTTAAAATCAAAACTAAAACCATCTCTTACTATTGGAATAAGAAATTTTTTAACATCATTTGATGGTGTTTTTATATAAAAATCTATATATGGTAATTTAAAATTTAAATTTTTTCCTTTAATTGAGATTTTTTGATATGGTTTATACTGTTTTTTATCTTTAAAAAATAGTTCAAAAGGTTGATATGCAATCAAAATTGTAAAATAGTTCTCTGATTCAGATATACCAATTGAGTTATAACTATTTTGATTCATTAATAGAAATATTTTCATATTTTCTAAATAATTTTCACTACTTTTATGAAATGTTTTAGGAAAAACTCTATAAAAATAGAATTTATTTTTATAAATTATATCTCTTAACTCTTTTTCTGAAAAAGAGAGTTTATTATCTTTTTCAATTATATTATTTATCTCTTTTGCAATATTTGATAAGCTTTCAGAAATCTCATATCTATTTTTTTTCAAAAAATCTAAAAAACTACTATTTTTATCATAAAAACTATTTTTATTTTCTCTGTTTGTTTTATTTAAAGAGTCTTTATTTTCTTTTAAAAAATCTATATCTTGATTATTACTATTTAAAATTAAAACAGATATAATATAGCCACTTAAAATTGATAAAATTTTTATGAAAGCCATTTTTTTAACATTTTTTCAAAGTTTGATATTGGTTGAAAAAGCTCTCTTGAGTCAGATGGTAGAACAATTTTTAATCCCCATTCATAATTTTCAGGATTAAAAGAGATATTAACATAGTTTCCATGATTAAAATCAAGACTACTTGAAAAAACTCCCTCAAATGGTCTGTTATATTTTGTATCAGAAACTAGAATTATATTTGCAGATGTTAAATCTGATATATTCTGTTCAATAACATACATACAATCCAAAACAGCAGATGATATAGTTTTCTTTACTAGTATTCTTGGTGGATAGTTATTGATCTCATTAAAATTTATTGGATTATAGTATAAATCAGAAACTCTATTATCACTATAGAGTGAATTTGGAAGTGATTTACTTGTTAGAATATAGTTAAACTCAATAATATGAAAATAGAAAAGTTTTATAATTGAACGAAGTTTAAAAATAGGTGCTTTTATATATATTCCAAAAATAGGTGCATCTGGAATCTCTCTTCTATAGTTTTCAAAATATTTAACTTCAAAAAGTTTTTCCCTTGAAAGACCCAACCGAATTACATTAAAATCAGATAGTTTTACATTAGATTTATTATTATTCCAAACAAGATAAAAGTGATTACCCTCTATTGATAAACTCATGTTAATATTTGGTTCATAAGCATAAAAAACATCTTTATTCTGTAATTCTCTTGTAATAATCTCTACTAACTCATCTGTTTGTAAAGAGCGAATATTATATAACTCCTCCTCTTGAACTTTTATTGAAGAGAATAGAGACTCTCTATACATCTTCTTTTTTAACATATCTAAACCAACTAAATACCTTGAATTAACATCAGGGATTACATATGATGGAAATATTGTGTGTTCTAATATTTTTGAAAAATAGGAGTGAATAGACTTTAAATCTGTTTGCGGATTATCAACAATCGACTCTAATGATATTGCAATATTTTTTCCACTCATTAAAAATCCTCAAAATATATAAACTATATCGACAAATTTACTATAATTTTAAATTTGTTTTTATTATTTAAAAAAAAACAAATAATAAAAAATTTATTTTTTTATTGGAACAATAAAAATATTATTTGATATTATTGATTGAACTATAGAGTTAATAAAAACACTATTTTTTACATCAGATAAAACTGACACAACTCCATCTTTGCTATCAACTGTTGAAAAAACAGCTAAATTATCATAAGATTGAAAGATATGTTGGATTATATTTATCTCTTTTGGATCTACTCTATAGTAATATTTAATATCCACAAAACCCCTAAGATAGAGTGTTTAAGAGATTAACATAATTATAGTGTGATATTCAACTTTTTTATGTTGACTTATATTTTTACTCTACTCTTTTTAAAAAATTAAAAAAAATTCGACTTATAATATC
>DYRY01000046.1 GCA_020718465.1 Anaeromyxobacter dehalogenans
GAAAATATGCAATACCACTTTGAACAACAATTTGATTCATTTTTTCACTGTTTCCAGAGAATCCAATTGTATCTTTAAGAAACATTCCTGCTTTTGATATAATAAATAGCAATATAAGAGCATAGAACATTAATAACATTGAGTTATTAATCCATTGAATAAAAGGCATTCTAATTCTACCAAATCCAGTACCTAATCCAATAAAAACCCAAGAGATTAAATAGGATATTGGAACAAGTGCAGCAAAAAGAAATGTCTCTAAAGTTGCAACAGATTTAAATCTTGAAGTTTCGCCTAACTCTTTAATTGTTCCAGCAGGATTTGTTGCCATGTTTTTAACAATACCAACTAATTGACCAACATTAATCATAAAATACCTCCAAAGTGTAAAATAGTACAAAGCATTTATACCAAAAATGTAGTAATTTGTAAAGAGAATAGTTTTATTATAAAAATCAATAATCCTATTAATGTTTTTTCATAGTATTAATCTAAAAAAGTTAAATAAGAATTTTACTATATGATATTTTATTATAGTTCTTTTGATATTTTATTATAGTTCTTTTGAAACTCATATATCATTTTTTGAATATATGAGATTTTAAGGGAATATTTTATATCACTTGGATAGGAGCCTATTTTTTGAATAAGAATAAAATCAATATTTTCATCATCAACATTTTTTTTATCTTGAATCATTTTATTTATAATATCAGGAGTATTCATTTTTCTTATAATATTGTCATAATCATAAAGTTTTGAGATAGAATCAAAAACAGTTTTATATTCAGAGAAATTTAAAATATCCATTGATAAAAAAGAGGCAAATAGAATCCCCAATCCAACAGCAATACCATGCGGAATATTTTGTTGAAGCTCTACCGCATGACCTAAAGTGTGACCAAAATTAAGAAGATGTCTTATATTTTTGCTATATGGATCTTGTGTTACAATACTCTCTTTATAATTTTTAGCAGAGAAAACTATCTTTTTTAACCAATCAGTATCATCTTTTTTTAGGAAATTATTAGTGGCCTCATTCCATAAATTTGAGTTTTGAAGCAGAAAAATTTTTAAAATTTCAATCCAACCAGATATAAACTCAATATTTGATAATGTTTTTAAAAACCTTGTTTCAATAATTATATCTGTTGGAAAATATATTGTTCCAAGATTATTTTTAATTCCTCCAAAATTAACCCCATTTTTACCACCAATTGAGGCATCAACCATTGCTAATAGTGTTGTTGGAACAGAGTAAAATGGTAAACCCCTTCGATAGATATTTGCTACAAAACCTGCAATATCAGTTGTAACTCCACCACCAATTGCAACAATAGGAGTTCCTGATTTTATATTAAGATTCTGCATTTTTGTTATAATTTTTTCAACAGTTGAAAGTGATTTTCTCCCTTCATCTGCATAAAGATAGAAAACTCTATCTGTTTTTATAAGTGGAAAGTAATCATCAATAATAAAAAATGGGTTAGATTTTAAAAAAGAGTTAATAATATTGTGAAAATAGTCCATAAATAAATCCTATAAATTCGTTTTTAAAGTAAAAAAACTTAAAAAAGTAAAAAAGCTTATTAATTCTTTTTTAAGTATAAAAATTTAAAAATATTACTAATTTTCTCTCTTAAAAAGCATCTGAAAGTTTAAGACAGATGAAAATATAGAATTCCCTTTTTGAATATCTGAGATAGAGCATAAACCATCAGCTCCAGCATCAATAACTGATTTTGCATTCTCAAATGTAATTCCACCAATAGCAACAATTGGAATATCTAATTTTCGTATCTCCTTTAGTTTCTCAATTCCTTGCTCCTGTTGGGCATCCTCTTTTGTTGATGTTTTGTATATTGAACCAAAACCAATATAGTCAGCATTTCCATAATAGGCTATTGTTGCCTCTTGCAAAGAGTGAGTTGATACCCCAATAATTTTCTCTTTACCAAGAATTTTTCTTGCAACAGGATATGGAATATCTTTTTGTCCTAAATGAACGCCATCAGCATCAACAGCTAATGCAATATCAACTCTATCATTAATAATTAATAAAACTCCTTTTGATTTACAGAGAGTTTTCAGCTCTAAAGCCTCTTTATAAAAAGTTTTTCCATCTGCCTCTTTATTTCTATATTGAACAATTTTAATCCCTGCATCACAAGCCATTGATACATCTTTTAAAATTCCCTGTTTTGAAAAAAAGGGGTCTGCAATATAGTAAAAACCAATATCTCTTTCAACTAATCCCACTTTATCCACCATTTAAAGTTAATTTTTTAGTAACAATACTTCAGAAAAATATAATTAAAGCTTACAAAACTTTAATCAAATAAGAGTTTTTAATTCATCAACAGAGAGTCCTGTTATCTCTAAAATCTGTTCTATTCTTATGTTTGCTTGTAGCATCTTTTTTGCTAACTCTTTTCTTTCTTCAAGTTTGCCCTTTTGGAACCCTTCAAATTCAATATCATCTAATAATTCTGCAAAAGCTCCCACAGCATCCTCCTTATTAAAAAGTTTTATAAACTCCCCCATATCTATTCTATTGTTTGATATTACTTGAAAAAATCTTGAGCTTTTCTCTTTTATTAAGCCTATATTCTCTTTTTTGTATAAATAAAAAACAATCAATACACAGTTAAAATATAACTTAAAATTTATGAATTATCAATATGGAAAATAAAAAAGAAATTGTTGATTTTAAAAAGAAATAATTGCATTTTTTTTGGAAAAAAAAGTTAAATAAAATTGAAAAATAAGTAATAAAATGTTAAATTTAGAAGTATTTATTAAGAAAAAGAGAAGAGAATAAAAGGAGAGGAGATGAGAGTGTTATTCGTAATGCTGATGATGAGTATCATGTTGTTGAATTTACATGGTTTTGACATGGAAAGAACAATAATGTTGTTTGTGCATGGAAAGAATATAAAGTTAACTGAGATACAATTAATGAATATTAGAAGTGGAGTGGAGGAGATAGCCACAAGAAATGGTTTGTTATTAGTAGAGGAAAGTATGCAGGAGGAGGTATTAAAAGAGCAAAGTAATATGAGGAAGAAGGGTTGTTATGATGATAGTTGTGTAGTGGATGCAGGAAAGATGTTATCAGCAAAAAAGTTATTAAAAATAGATGTGATGAAAGGGAATAAATCATACATATTTAATGTAAGTTTTGTAGATTTAGAGAAAGGAGTGAAAGAGAGAACAAAAAAAGGGATGTATGAGGGAGATTTGAATGATGATAAAGAGTTATCAACATTTGTGAATAGTTTATCAATACAATTAATAGAGGAAGAAAGCTTAGATAAAGTAAATAGAATAATAGAAGAAAAGAAAGAAATTAGAACAATTGAACAGAAAGAAAAACAAGAAAAGAGATATAAAATTCAATTTGTTACAATCCCAAGTGGAGTACAGGTATTTGATGAAAACAAAAATTTTTTAGGAATAACACCATTAAATTTGAATTTAAATAGAGGATTTCAAAAAATAAAGTTTGAAAAAGAGGGATATGAAATAGTTGAAAGAGAAATAGATATAATAGAAGATAAACAAATATCAGTAAAATTAAATGAAAAAAAGTTTGAAATAAATAAAGACAAAATAATAAAAGAAGATATTATTGCAATTAATAAAGAAGGAATGAATTATAATAATAAAAAAGATTATAACAAAGCTAATGAATTATATAAAAAAGCTTGTGACTTAGGAAATGGTGCAGGTTGTTTTAATTTGGGTGTAAATTATAGCAATGGAAATGGAGTAAGTAAAGACCTAAACAAAGCAAATGAATATTACAAAAAAGCTTGTGATTTGGGAGAAAGAAATGGGTGTTATCACTTGGGTTATAATTATAAAAAAGGAAAGGGAGTAAGTAAAGATATGAATAATGGAATTGAATATTTAAGAAAAGCTTGTCTTCTAAATATGATTTATGCTTGTACTCTATTAGAAAATATTTATATAAAAGGAGATGGAGTAAGTAAAAATATTAAGAAGGCAAATGAATATTATAAAAAAGCTTGTGAAATTGATTCCATGTATTGTAATATTAAATAAATATTAAAGTTTAAGAATATAATGTACCCAAAAATAAAAGATTTTATCTGTATTTTTAATAAAAAATTATCTACTCAAGAGATATCCAATGTTTTGATGGAATTGTTCTTGATGTTTCTGGTGCTTGACTTGAGAGAATATAGATTGCACGTCTATTCATAGATTCATCAACCTCATCATCAGTTAATTTTTTTAAAACTGATTCACCAAATCCTTGGTAGTAGATTTTTAATTTTAATCCCTGTTTTTTAAAAGCCTCACCAATAGCTTTTGCACGATTTTTTGACAAAACAGTATTTGATTCAGGTGTTCCAACGGTATCTGTATATCCTGCAATATATAGATTAAGTGTTATATCTTTTGCATGTTTTTTTAAAACATCATTAATTTTAATGATTGTATCTTTTATTTTTGGTATCTCTGTTTTTTTTACTTCCCATTTTCCAGATTCAAACTGAACCTCTTTATGAGGAATATCAACAGTAAATGGCATTATAGAGACTCCTGTCCAAAAACCATACTCATCATAAACAGTGATTTGAAGCTCTTTTAAATTACTAGTTTTTTCCCATGATAAATCAGTTTTTTTTGAGGGGGGATTGTGTTCTACTAATTTTTCCTCAACAATTTCACCACTATCACTTTTTATCTTTAGTTCAACTTTTATAGCCTCTCTATTTGTTGTGAATGAGGCAATCCCATTTTCTAAATTAACACTATCTTTTTTTATGTTAATTAAAAAAGGCTCCAGTTTTACCCCTTTCATCTCAAAGCTATCTTCAAATGTTGTTCCATCAATATATTTACCTTTAAGTGATATTTTATGAATAAAAACCCCTTTACCCTGTTTTATAGTAATTGATTTTTCAACATTTTCAGGAATCCCAGAGTATACATAATCTTTGGATTTCTGCTTTGGGGATTCAATTTTTACAACTAAACCTTGAACTCTCTGTTGTGGAGTAAAGTAAAAAACTGGGTCTCCATCAGATATAGATAGAACATCTTTAAATTTATACTCCATCTGTCCTAAAACTGTTATAGATAGCAAAAAAAAGATAAAAAATAGATATTTCATAAAAAACCTCATAAAAATAGGTTTATAATCAAAATATTATAATAAAAAAACAGTTTAAAATAAAGATGTTATTTTATTTTTTTTAATAAAATGTTGAGATTAAGATTATTAAAATTATTGAAGAATAAAAAAATTAATTTTGATGTGTTCCTAAATATCCTGAAACAGGAATATCAAGAGGAGGAATTGAAATAATCCATTCGGAATTTTCAATTGTTGTTCCAGCAGATTGTTCCCAGTTTGTATTTCCAAAATCTCTTCCTGCTTTTCTAACTAAAATATGATCTTTTGTTGCAGAGGCAACTCCAGCAACAGCCCAATTACTTCCTTGCCCTTCAACACCAATAATATCAATAATAACACCATTTTTAACAAGAGCAATTGCATCATCACCAGTCCAAGTGCAGAAACCTGTATTATCAGGTGTAAGTAAATTTGCTTTCTCTTTTATTAATGGGTCTGCTCCATTATTAGCAATAACTAAAACCTCTCCAGCAGGAAGTGGATTTTTTGTTATAACAGTGTTTAACAAAAGCTTTTTACTTGAAGAGTCTGTGAAAACTTTTCCATTAACACCCATCCATAACTCATAATCATCAAGAGAGATAGGTTGTGATGTTGGATTGTATATCTCAAGAGCTTTATTTAAAGCTGCCCCCTCAATATATTCACTTATAAATAAATCACCCTCTACTGGAGGTTGAATCATTGCTATTCCTAAAGGAATACACTCAGTAAAACTCTTTTCTCCATCTCCAGAAAATTTAAAACGATAATAGTAGTTTCCTTCAGTTCCAATTGAAAGAGTTGCCTTATATAACTCTGAAACATTATCAAATGTTATATCTTGACATATCTCATCTAAAAATTCATAAGCCATATCCCAACATATATAACCTTTTATAAACTCTCTTTTTGCCTCTTGACTATTAAATCCCTCAAATAAAATACTTGAAGTTAAAAGTGGTGAACTCTGATTTGAGGAAGTTACATATGTCTCTACTAAATTTGTACAACTAAAGATATTTTGAATCTCCCCACAAACAGTTTTGTTATTTTCAAAATAACCAAGAGTTGAATCACATTCACAAGCAGTTCCATCTTGACTCAATTTTGTCTGCTCTAAATTACAATCCCAAATACAGCTATCTGATGATGGTTCATAAATTTGTTGAAGCTCACTCCAATGTTGAATTATCCATCCATTTGTGTTTTCTGTTGTCCATGTTGCATATTTTGGTAGTGAATTTGTACAGTTTGTTTGAATCTGATTTAATTCACAAACTCCATTAAATGAGTGATAGTTCTGATTGCAACTCCATAAACAACTATCAGCAGATGGTTCATACGTTTGAGTATTTTCATTCCAATTTTGAGTTACAACTCCATCTGGATTCACAGAGTCCCAAGTTGCATTTTCAGGAAGTGAATTTGTACAGTTTGTTTGAATCTGATTTAATTCACAAACTCCATTAAATGAGTGATAGTTCTGATTGCAACTCCATAAACAACTATCAGCAGATGGTTCATACGTTTGAGTATTTTCATTCCAATTTTGAGTTACAACTCCATCTGGATTCACAGAGTCCCAAGTTGCATTTTCAGGAAGTGAATTTGTACAGTTTGTTTGAATCTGATTTAATTCACAACTACCAGTTATATTCTCTGGAATTTTATGATATTCACTATTACAAACACACTCTCCTGAAATACAAGAGCTATTTATTGCAGAGCTACAATCAACTCCTCTACATAAATCATTAATTGTTGTAATTGTAAAATTTTTTTCGTGACCACGATAGTTATAAAAGTATGTGCTTTCTGGTGCACCATTAATTGCAATTACAGTAAAAGAGTGATTTTCAACTGCCTCAGTTGGTACTCCAGATATCAAACCTGATTCAGATAGTGTTAATCCTACGGGTAGTGTTGAATTTTTTATCTGAAAAGAAAAAGGTGCTGTTACTCCTTGTAACTGTAATTGAATTGAGTAATTTTCTCTAAAATAGGCTGTCAGAAGTGATGAATCTGTTGTGATTTTAAACTCATCTAAAGAGTAGCCACAGTAGGATAGATTCGGTTTGTATGAGGCACAAATTCGTTGATCAGAACAGTCACCATCAATAAAACATTTTGTTCTATCAACACATGTTCCTGTTTCTGAAGCTAGGCCAACAAATCTACAATCTTGTGTGTCTGGACAATCAGATTTAGAATTACAGTTTCTCTCAACTGGATCACTAGGTTCACTTGTGCATCCAAGAGATAGATAGAGTAAGAGAGTAAAAATAATAAAATTTTTCATAAGAGCAAACCCAAAATTTTAATACTTTATAACCTTAATTAAGAAAAAATACAAGTAATCATTGTGTTTTTTTTGTAGTTTTTTTAGAAAAATATATTTAAAAAGTGAATCTTAAAAGAAACATAAAATGATTTGAGTTTATATCTTTAGTTGCCTCTTTCATAACTCTCATATAATTAATTCCAGTCTTTAGTCTTTCAAAAAATGTGTAGTAAACTCCTCCTAAATAATAACTGTTTTTATTATATACAACGGAGGCATTTTCATGTTTTTCATCTGGATCATCCATTCCCATTCCAAAAACAAGTTGTAGATTTTTATCTCTCAAAGGAAAAACAGAAAGATCAACAAAAAAACCTTGTGTTGAAACAGAATCAACAATCTCATATTTATCAGTTGTTCCATCCTTTAGATCTTTTGCTAATGCACTACCAAATCCAACACCATAAACATCAAGATTTTTACCTGCATAATATTTACCTAAAATAGTAAAAAATGGGTGTTCAATTTTTAATGCTCCTTGAATCATCTGAACATCAACAGTTTTTCCACCAACAACACTACCATTTACATAATCACTATAATCCTCTTTTCCATAAGAGCCAGATGCTCCAACAAGAAGCTTAAAATCACCAAAAACAGCATCTAATGTTAATGAACTTTCTAAAAGAGGCATCATGCTTGAACCACCTGCATCATAATCGGATGATAGAAGTTTTCCTCTACTTAAACTACTTCCTGTCATTGGTTCATTCACAGAAAATTTAAAATTTAAAGTATGTTTTCCCAATTTTTTCCCATAATAAAGTTGAACTTGTGGTAATCTTTGCCAAGGATTTCCCATTGCCCAACCAACACCAGGATTAATCATTGATGGAAATAGTGTCATAGATGCAACACTCCACGTTTGACCACCAATTAATCCAACATAATCATCTCCAACTGTTTTTTTAACATCAAAAAAAGCATGTCTTAAACGTGGCATTGGTCTACTCTCTGACATTCCAGAATCAGCCATTGTTCCAAAAAAGTCAATCTCCATTGTTGCACTTAGATTAACATCTTTGATTGATGGTAAAATGATTTTTGTTCCAAAACGGCTATTTCTTGCATTAATAGTAAAACCCTCTTTTGTCTTATCTTTTGCATAGATAAGCAACTCTGGACCAACCATCCCAACATCACTTGAGATTCCATAAAGTTCAATATAGCCATAAGGCTTGAATTGAATAGACTCTTTATCCTCTCCATAAACAAAAGAGTTTAAGAGAAATAGTGATAAGATTATAATACAAACTTTACTCATAAATCCTCTAAAAAAGTTATGGTATAATACATATTCGGAGATAAAAATAAATTCTAAAGTTTTTCTACATATTTTTTAAAATAAAAGCTGTTTAAAATATTTGTTTATAGTAGGAAAGATAAGTTATATAATTTTTATAAAAAATTTTTAGCTACTGAATTTATTGTTTCTTTAAGGGTTTTATCTCTAGTGGGTTCACCAATAGCTTCTGCTTTCCATTCTCCATTATGCTTATATATTTTTCCTAAAATCATTGATACATAGCCTGAAAATTTTCTATCAGAAGCAATATTATAATTAGCGAAAACACTATCAACTCTTGATGGTGTTCCTTCATAAAGTCTTAATGTTGCAAATGGAACTGTTGCAAAATCCTGACCTTTAAAACTATTAAGAATTACAAAAATCTGTTTAACATTTTGATTTATTTTTTGTAAATCAATAGTTACAACTTCATTATCTAAACCATCATCACCATCAATATCCCCCTCTCTATCATCACCACTATGTTTAATCGAACCATCTTTAGAGCTTAAATTTCCATAATATACAATCTCTGTAAGATTGTTGTTTAAATCAAATACAGCAATTGATACATCTAAATCAACAGCCTCTTTTTTTTTCCCACCAAAAAAACCAGTAGTTTCAATTGCTCCCCAATTACACCCAACGCACAATTTTGTTAATTTTTCTCCGCTATCTTTTTGGAGTTTAACTTTTTCACCTTTAATAAGACTTAAAGCCATTTTCTCTCCTATTTTGAATATTTATTTATAATATCTTCTAATCCATTTTTAGAGGTTCCTGCACGTTCACCAACAGCATTGAATTTCCATTCTCCATTATGTTTATAAAATCTAGCCATCTCCATTGCTGTTGCATTACTCATATCTTCAGTTAAATCAAATGTATATAAAACTTCATTTGTTTCTCCATTATATAATCGAACTGAAGCATTTTTTACTCTTCCAAAAACAACAGCATCTTGATTTTGGTCTGCATAAGATGTTATAACAATTAAAAGCTCTTCAGCTGTTGCTTTTCCTAAATCAACTGCAATCATCTCATCATCACCATCCCCATCACCAGTTCTATTATCTCCAGAGTGAATGACGGAACCATCAAAAGATGTTAATTGATTATAGAAAACAATAGAGTCTTCCTTCATCATTTTTCCATCTTGACCTATTAAAAGAATAGAGGCATCTAAATCAGCAGTTATTCCTGCTTTAACATCCCAAGATAATCCAACTTTAACTTTTTTTAAACCAGGATTCTCTTTTGAGAAACTAACTCTTTCTCCTTTTGACAAACTTATAGCCATAATTATCTCCATAAAATTACTAATAAGTGGAAAATTTTATCATAAATTGTTTTTTTTGTCAATTGAATACTTTATTGTCTAATATATCTTCTATATTTATTTTAAGGGGTAAAAAATTTATTATAAAAATCTTGCATTGAAAAGAAAAAAAGTTTGGGATTGTTTATTTTATATTTTTGATAGTTTTTTTTATTTTCTTCAACTTTATCTTTTAAAAATGATATTTTATATAAATCAATACTAAAATGTTCCATTGTTTCAATAACATATTTTAAGACACTTGGAGGTATTATTGGATAATATTTATAATTTACTAAATAATTTTCAATTATTTTTAAATTTGAATCATCATATTGTTCTAAAATAAAATGAATTTTAGCACTAATTCCTTTTATTATCTGTTTTGTTATTTCAATATATTTTTTTGGGTTGTTTAAATAGAGTTTAAGTAATGAATCACTTTTAATAAAATCTTTTTCTTCATTTGAATTTATATCTTTCATTATTAAAATAAAACCATTTGAATCAATATAGATAATTTTTAAATGAATTGCAACATTTATCAAATCACAATAGCTGTTTAGAGGTATTATAATTCCATTTATATAACCAAATCTTGCATCTTTTGATAATTTTTTATAAAAATCATCTCTATATTTTGAAAATAAATAATGTTCTTTCTCTTTTTCGGAATCCAAATTATAAATATTGACCAAAACAGATATCATTTCATCAATTTTATTTAATTTTATTAGAATATTAGCATAATTTATCAAGAAATTAATATCTTGTGGAGATATTTCAATTGCAATTTGCATTATTTTTTCTGCTTTTTCAAATTGACTATTTTCATATAAGAATGAAGCATAATTATCAAAAGGCTCTCCAATATATTTATCTTCTGTTGTTAATAACTCATTTTCAATTTTGGAATAATAATATTCACAATTTTTTAAATCATTTTTTTTTCTATAGCTTTCAGCAATATAAGCAAATAAAAAAGGATGATTATAATGTTTTACTCCTTCATTTAAAATATTTATTGCTTCATCATAATCTTTATAATTGTAATGTTCAATGGCTTTTGATAGATATTGTTTGTAATTCTCCAGAATCAGAGAATTTATATTTTCTTCAATATTATTAGGAATCTCCTCAATATCATTTTTTTGAGGATTTAATGACTCTTTTTTTTTATTTTCAATATTTTTTTGAGCCTCTTCAGCAACTGAATCATCATAATGCTTTGTTAATTTTTCTAAAATATTCATAGGAGTACTTCTATTTTTTGCAACAGCTCTTATAACTCTTTTTGCATCATCATTTGCAAGTACTGTTAGAATTTCAATAGGAGTATTTAAATCTTCTGCAACAAAAACTCTTACATCAACATTTTTATCTTTTGCAAGTATTTCGAAAATCTCTTTTTTATATTTCTCAAATTCAATAATATTACTCTCTTTTAATGAATTTGTTTTGTAAAGATCAACTAATTTTAATATTATTTGTTCTTTAGGAGTTATAATATTTTTTTGATTATTTGGCAAATCCTGTTTTCTATTTTCAATATTTTTTTGAGCCTCTTCAATAATTGAATCATCATAATGTTTTGTTAAATTTTCTAAAATATTCATAGGAGTACTTCTATTTTTTGCAACAGCTCTTATAACTCTTTTTGCATCATCATTTGCAAGTACTGTTAGAATTTCAATAGGAGTATTTAAATCTTCTGCAATAAAAACTCTTATATCAGTATTTTTATCTTTTGCAAGAGTTTTATAAATCTTTTTTTTATGCTTTTCAAAATCAATTTGATTATCTAATGATAAAGAATTTGCCTTGTATAAATCAAATAATTGAACTATTTTTTCTTGTGTGATCATAGATTCTTCTTTTAAAAACAGTAAAACACTTAAATTTCTAGCATTTTATAGTTATTTTGTAAAGATTTTTCAATAAAAATAAAAAACAATTAATTATATTATAAAAAATTTATTCCGGATCGGGAACCATATTGTCTTCATCATCGGGAATATCAATAACAAGTGCTGCGATTTCTTCGATTTCTCTGTATTGTGTCCATTTGTTTGCAGTTGGTGTCCAACCTTTTTTCCAAACTTTAAAAGAATCTTTTTCATTATCTATCAATGTGTTTATTATCTCAACAAGTTTATCAAGTTTTATAGGATTTTTATCTGTTTTTTTGTTTCCATCACTTTGTGTGTAAGAATAGGCATATTCAGATTGAGAAATATTATTTATTTTTGTTATTGGTGTTGTTTTTTTTACATCATCAATAGATTTTACCTCTTCTTTATTTATGGGTTGTTCATTTTCTGTTTTATTAAAAACATTTTTATAAATTGATAAATCATAATTTGGAAATGCCTCCTTTAATTCACTCATTGTTTGAATTACTAATGGATAGTTGGGCATAATTTGAACATTGTTTGTGTAAATTTTTTTATTTTCAAGTTGTTTACTTTTTAAATATTGGACATTGTGTTTAAAATCATTCCTATTTAAATCTTCCATTGTTTTAATTACATTTTCAAAAATATTAGGATGAAAAATAGGATAATCGTAATAATTTGTTATGTAATTTTGTAAGTAGGAAACACCATTCAACAAATTACTTTTTACAACAAAAGAGTTATTCAAAATATACATTATTTTTCTAACGATAAAAAGAATCAATTTTTTTGTTTGTTCTTCATAATCTATAGGATTTTTTAAATACTCAGAAATGAGTAAATTATTCTCTATTTCGGAATCCGATAAAGGAATTTTAAAAAAATCTTTCTCTTCAGTTGCATTAGGATGTTTCATTAAACATAAATAACCTTCTCTTGTAATAAAAAATGCACCAATATGTAATCCTGTGCTTATCATTGAAGGAAAGGCATCAATAGGAACTGCAAATGTTGTTCCAAAAGGTTCTTGAATTTTTAAAAACTCGGAAGATGTATGATTTTGAATATCAAAATATCTTGCTCCCATATCCTTATTTAATTCTTTATTTGCAAATTCTGCTTTTGTGTTGTTGTAAAGAACTTGAGACTCTTTGGCAACCTCAAAACAGAAAATAGGCAATGTTGGCTGAATTTTAAAAATTGATATTGTATTAGAGTTTAAACTTTGCATATAGGAGAATTTATCAACTAAAACATGAGTCATAAATTTTTTAATAATATTCTCACCATCATCAAGAAATAAAAATTTCATTTCATTGGGATTTGCAGAAAGTTGTCCGGGATTTGTTACGGTTGAAACATCCAAATTTCCCATATATTCCGATTGATTAAAAAATCTTTCCAATTTTCCACCGAATTCACCAATATTTCCTTGATTAATAATTTTTTTAATGTAATTTAACAAAGTAAATCTTGATTTATTTTGTTCATCATAATGAATTGTGTTGAGAAGTTCTTCCGATTTTATTATTAAAAAGTTTTCTAAAGCATTTTCTTCATTAACATTTTTATCAATAATATCTCTTAAAAACTTTTCATTGAAAAGTTTTTCAAGTTTTTTTGAAAGTTCATAATAATTAAACTCAGCTTGAATAAATGATTTAAAATCATCAGGAGTATTAGAAATTATAACATTATCTTTAATTGATGAGACTGTTTTTTGGCAATTATCTTTAAAATCTTCAATCAAACATCTTGTGTTTGGATTGTAAATCAATTTATAATTATCACTCAATTTATTAGAAAATTTTGATATTTTTTTACTATAAAAGGATACATAATTAAGAATAAAAATATATTTTTCATATTTTTTATACTCTTCAAATATGTTGTTAAATCCTGATATTTCAGTTTGAAATAAAGGTTGTGCTTTTATTCCATTACAAACCTCATCACTACTAAACATTTTTGAAAATAATCCTCTGTTTGATTTCCATTCCTCTTTTATTGCAAGTAATTTTTCCTGAATTGTGTTATACTTTGAGGAGTTTGTGTAAGTTAATAACTCTTTATCCATTCCTTCAATTACATTAAATAATGATTGTTTTAAATTACCAATATTATTTATTGTAACATTTTCCTCTTTAATCATTGTGTTTTTGTTATTTGATAAATATTTAGGCAACTCATTTCTTAACTGTTTTTTAAAATAGTTATTAATTTGCTGAATTAAAGAGGAGTTTGAAACATTCAAAAATTTAATTGTTGTTTCAATTCCAAATTTATCAACCAAATCAACAATTTTATCTTTAAATTTTTTAATTTCCTCCTCAAATAAAATATCCAAATTATCTTCTTCATATTTTGCCACAGTATTTTTAAAATTTGTCAGCATTTTGCCAAAATAATTTGATAAATCAGAAACTATAGTGTTTTCTATATTTTCAAAGGCAATTCCTGTTTTACTTAATTCTGCACTCATTGAATTTATAATTTGAGGAACTTTTTCAAAGCTATTAAATAACTCAACCATTTCATTATTTGCAAACTCTTCAATATTTTTCTTCTGCTTTAAAATAGTTTCATCAGTTAAACTACCATCAATAATATCCATACAAACTTGTCTTGCCAAATCATATTTTGCAAATTCAAACAATTCATGTTCTGGAAATCTCCAATGATTAAAACCTATTCTTGAATAAACATGTTTTCTGTCTCTAATTGCGGTTATTTTCTCAACCAAAGGTGATGTGTTTTCGGTTTTTTCAAAATTACTTATGTTTTCGTTTATTTTTCCAACATTTCCACCCATAATCCAAAATGAAACAAATTGACCAATAACATCATTTAATTTTTCATAAGAATCAATATTTCCAGCTCTTGATTTTGAAGATATATTAATAATGCCATCAAATACTTTTTGAATATCTCTTTTTGCTTTATCCATTCCAAAGCTATCACAAAAAAAATCTTCTGCTTTATAACCCCTTTTCATAACATGTTCAATTTCTTTAAAAGAACTATACTCATTGTTTTTAATATACTTTAATACTTCAATACCTACTTTTCGTCCCTCTGTTTCAAAACAATCAGGTAAAAAGTTAAATATAAAATTTTTTCCATCTTCTGGCTTTGAAAGAACATTGTTTAATATTTGTCTAACCATTGCCGAAAAAGTTATAAATGTTCCTCGTCCTGTTCCACCACCAAATGATGTTATTATAAAAATATTAATTTTATTTGAAACAACATTATATCCCCATTTTCCTACTTCATTTGCCAAATTGGGATTTAGTAATTCATCAACCGCTTTTCTTATCATATTTTTAACATTCTGAAAATCAAGAACAAGAGACATTTTTCCATTTATAGGATATCCTCCAGCTCCCTCTGCAGTTGCTCTTACATTTGCTCGCAAAATATCTTCAGGAATAAAGTCTCTATAAATATCAGGTTTTTCATAAAATTTATTTATTGTATCAACATCATATTTTAATAAATATTGTTCAGTTGAAAAAAGATATTTTGCTCTTTTTATGTTTTCAATTGAGGCATCTTGATTGATTTGAGATAGTTCATATTTGTATTTTAAAGCCAAATCTTTGTAAGATTCTCCACCTTTTATATTTTTATCCTGAATAATTGTATCAATACTTAAAAACTTAACACCAGGAAAATTAGTTACCTCTTTATGTTGAAGCATATATTTTTCAAGATATATTTCAGCCAGAAATTTTTTGACTTTTGCAGCACCTAAAAATCCTGTTCCACCAAGCCCTACAACAAGTGAAGGAATAAAATTAATATCTGTCATTTAAGCCCCCTTTTTTGCCTCTAGATTAAAAATATTATCTTTATAAATTATCCTTAATGTTATTTGTTCTTCTGAAAATTTTATTTCAAAAGGCAAATTTGCATCCACACTTAAAGGATATTTCCCTTTGTTTAAATCAATTCCATCCTGAATAACTTTTTCTGATGTTACACCTTCAACTCTTATTTTTTCCCCTAAGGAATTTAAGGTGATATTAGGAATATTTTGATTTCTTAATCTTACTGCATTATTTAAATTTTCTTTAAAAGTTATCAAAATTGTCATTTCATTTAATTTCCATTTGCTTGGAACATTTTCAGTTTTTGTTACAGTTTCAACATAATCTCTTAACTCTTTTCTTTTTGATAAATAACTCCAAAATGCAAAACCACTATAAGTTTTTTTTAATTTGCCTAGTATTTTGTTTCTATCAGAGGTTAAATTTAAATTTATAAATTTAATAAAATCCTCTCTATTATCATCAAATGATTTATTTTTAAAATTTGAAGGAATTGATAATTTTCTTTCACTAAGTAAACAACCAAAATCACTTGAATCCCAAAAATCTTTAAGAGATGTATTATGAATTCTTGCCCAAATTTTATATAAATTTCGTTTATGAGTTATATTTAAAATTATTATAAAGAGTATTAGTAAGAGTAGCAATAATAAACCAATAATTAATGATACCCATAATGCCCAAATTTTTGCATTAAATAAAGTTTTATTAAAAGAATCAACAGAGGCATTTACTATTATTGAAGAATCATTTAATTGAAACTCTTTTGTACTTATAAGTTTAAAGTTAAATGTCACATAAGTTTGAGGAGTTAATTGTTTTAAATCAATTCCTCCCTCTTTTTTTGTTAAAGAAGAAATTATTTCAAATGTGTTATTATCTTTTGTTAATTCTGTGATTGAAGGGCAATTGATTTCGCTTGTGATTGCATCCTCAGATGTTGATGTTGATGAAAGTAATTTAAATGTATAAGTTGTTAATTCTTCTTTGTAATTTTGTTTTCCAGATGCCTGACATGTTATTAATATTTTTTCATTTTCAAAAATTGGTGAAATTATTGCTTTAAATGTTGAATTAAAAGAGAAACTTTCAAAATAAGGTAGTTCAATCTCTTTTGTTATATTATTTTTTTCAAAGATTGATTTATTACCATTTTCTATTGCTTCCCAAGTTAAAACTCTTGGCTTCACCTTAAATTCAATTTTTGAATTTTTAGAAGGAGCCAAATTTGAATCATTACTTTTTAAAATGTTCATAAAATAAACATTTGCTTTTAAAGGTGGAATGATTCCTTCATATTTATTTTCCTCAATTTTGTTTAAAATTATTTTATCCACAACATTATTTTCAGATATTAATTCAATTTCAATAGAATTAATAATTTTTTTAGGTGTTTTGTCAATTGTTATTAATATTTTTTCCTCTTTATATTCCCAAATTGAATCAAAATTATAATTCAGATTAACTAAAACACCATCTTCACTTGTTTCAAAAGAATCAATTTGTTCAAAATTTTGAGAAGTCAAATGTTTTTTTGAATAACTCCATTTTGCAAAAATATTATATTTTCCTTTTGCAAATGATTTTGAGAAGATAGGATTTTGTTTTTCAAAAAGTTGATTATAAATATTTTCCTTTGCTTCATTTTCTATTTTAACTTCAAGATAAATCAAATTCAGAAAATCTTTATAATCTATTTCACTTTTTGTTGTTTTATCAAAAAAATTAATATTGAATCCAACCTGTGAATTAATAATAATTTTTTGTGATTTTTCAGGGGTAAAACTTATTTTATTTGAAATATCACTTGTTTCAATACTTAAATATCTATTTTTAATAGGTTTTTTATCAAAAATTAAATTATAAATTCCTTTTACTCCTGAAAATTTAATTTTATATAAGTTTTCACTTATTTCTGAAATAGTGATATTTGAAACATTTTTTATTGATTTAGGTTTTGATGATGAAAATAAAAATATTATTACACCATCATCATTGTGTTTTTGAAAAGTTAATGTCTCTCCTAATATTTTAAGTTCACCATAACGAAGTAATTTTGTTTTTGAATTAATGGAGGTTATTAGAGTATAAAAAAGTTCATCCTGAATATCACTTATTTTATCAACAACTTTGTAATTTGAATTAGGAATTGCTTTTTTCCATAATTCAAGTCTATCTATAACATTTTTATCTTTAATTGAATCTATATTTTTTACAAGTAGAAAATCGGTGTGAGAAACAGGAGTATAGTCATATCCTAATAGAACACCTTTTCCTTCATCAATTCCATCTGTTATAAAAAGAGGTTTTATTTGTGAATTTGGATAATCTTTTTTTATTGTTTCTATAACTGTTGCAAGTCCTTTATGGTAATCAGTTCCTGCTTTTGAATCAACTTTTACATCATTTATTATTTTTTCAACCTGTTTTAATTGTTGTTCTGTTTTTAGTGGAGCATTATAATGTATTTTACCATTATTATTAAATTCCGCAAGTAAGAAATTCAAGTTAATATCAGTTAATTCATTATTTAAACTATAAATTGCTTTTGAAGTTGAAATCAGATATTTTTTCATTTTTAAATCATTATTATTATATTTCATACTTCCTGAAGTATCAAATATAATTGAAACAACATTTTTATCATTTTGTGCAAAAATAGATAATGTTAACAACACAAAAGTAATAATAACTACTCTCATTAGTAACCTAAAATCAAAAAATAATAATACATCTTCTATATTTATTTTGCAAGAAAATTATAAGTATGGAATTTTTAGCTATAAAACTCTAAATAAATGGGTAAGATTTAAAAATTGTGAAAAGTGAAAAAAGTTTTTTTTAAGCCTTTTTTAATTTACTTTATGTTGCATCTCTTTACCCACCCCGTCAACTTCGTTGCCACCCC
>DYRY01000213.1 GCA_020718465.1 Anaeromyxobacter dehalogenans
TAGATTTTATATATTTTCAAATAGAAATCCATCCTCTTCATCATAATCAACTCTAATTTTAGAACCAGCTGATATCTCTTCATCTAAGATTGCCTCTGCTATCTCATTTTTAAGATGCTGTTCAATCACTCTTTTAAGAGGTCGAGCACCAAAAAGAGGATCAAACCCCTCCTCTGCAAGATAATCTATTACATCTTGAGAGAACTCAATAGTAATATGATTACTTTTTAAAGTTTCTGTAAGATTTTTTAACTGAATTTTTAAAATTCCATAGATATCATCTCTATCAAGAGCTCTAAATATAATGTTCTCATCTATTCTATTAAGAAATTCAGGTCTGAATGTTTGAAATAGAAGTTTCCCTATCTCCTCCTCCTGTTTATCTCTATTTGGTTCTTTTAGAATAAAATCACTTCCTAAGTTTGATGTCATGATAATAATTGTGTTTTTAAAGTCCACACGATTACCTAAACCATCTGTTAGTTGACCTTCATCAAAAATCTGAAGCATAATATTAAATACATCAGGATGAGCCTTCTCTATTTCATCAAAAAGTATTAATGAGTATGGTCTCTGTTTAATTGCCTCTGTTAAATAGCCTCCTGTTTCATAACCAACATAACCTGGAGGAGCCCCTATTAATCTTGCAACAGAGTGTTTCTCCATATATTCACTCATATCAATTCTAATAATACTCTTTGGATCATCAAAAAGGAACTTTGCAAGAGTTTTAGCAAGCTCTGTTTTTCCAACACCTGTTGGTCCAAGAAATAGAAAAGATGCAATAGGTTTATTTGGATCATTTAAACCTGCTCTACTCCTTTTTATAGCAGATGAAACAGAGAATATTGCATCATCTTGACCAACAATAGACTCTTTAAGGATATCTTCAATGTTTTTAAGACGAGATCTCTCTCCCTCCATCATTTTGGAAACAGGAATTCCTGTCCAGTTTGAAACAATTGCTGCTATCTCTGTTGCTGTAACCTCCTCTTTTATAAATACAAAGTTACCATTTTTAATATTTTCAGATAGAGATTTATAGTTTTTCTCCTCCTCTGGAAGAAGACCATACTGAATCTCTGCTGCTTTATTATAGTTTCCACTTCGTTGATACTGTATTAGCTCATTTTTCAGGCTCTCAATTCTCTCTTTTATAATTTGAATCTGTTTTAGTTGCTCCTTCTCTTTCATCCAGAGTGATTTCATTAAAGTCAACTCTCTCTCTGCTTCCTCAATTCTTGTCTCAATCTCTGATAAAACAGAGGATGACTTCATAGATTCCTCTTTTAGTAAAGCTTCACGCTCTATTTTAAGGTTTATAATGTTTCTATGACTCTCATCAATCTTTCGTGGAAGAGATTCAGACTCTATTTTCATAGTACTTGTTGCCTCATCGATAAGGTCAATAGCTTTATCGGGGAGTTTTCTATCTGGAATATACCTTGAGGATAGTTGAACAGCAGCAATAATAGCGGAGTCAGAGATTTTTATTCCATGATGAAGCTCATATTTATCCTTAATACCACGAAGAATTGTGATTGCATCTGTTTGAGATGGCTCTTTAATATAAACTGTTTGAAATCTACGCTCTAATGCTTTATCTTTCTCAATATTTTTATACTCTTTAAGAGTTGTTGCACCAATACAACGTAGTTTTCCTCTTGCTAATGATGGTTTTAGAAGATTTGCTGCATCCATTGTTCCATCTGTTTTACCTGCCCCCACAAGAGTATGAATCTCATCAATAAAAAGAATAACCTCCCCCTCGGAGGCCTCAACCTCTTGAATAACATTTTTTAATCTCTCCTCAAACTCACCACGATATTTTGCTCCTGCAATAAGAAGCCCCATATCAAGAGAGAGTAGTCTTTTATTCTGAAGTGATTGAGGAACATCTTTTTGAATAATTCTTATAGCTAATCCCTCAACAGCAGCAGTTTTTCCAACTCCTGCTTCACCAATAAGCATTGGATTATTTTTTGTTCTTCTTGAAAGAATCTGCATTAATCTTCTAATCTCTTCATCTCTACCAATAACAGGATCTAACTTATTATCTTTTGCAAGTTGAGTTAAATCTACTGTATATTTTGACAAAATTGTTTCACTTTTTCTTTTTGGATCTGTTAATTTTTTTAATGTTTCACTATATGTAACTTTAAGTTCATCAAGAGTAGGCTTTGTGTTTTTGTTGCTAAAAAATGCTAAGATAATATGAGCTGGTGTTACTGTTGTTGCTTTAAGTTTATCTGCCTCTTTCTCTGTTTGAGATATTAACTCAATAAGCTCTTTTGATTGATATATACTACTCTCTGATACATCAGAAAGAGTTGGAATTTTATCCATCTCTCTAAGAACTACTTGAGCCATATTTTGAGGAAAAATAGATTTTACATTCTCAATATTCTCCTCAAGAATATGATATAGAATATGAAGTGGATATAGTTCAGAGTGTTTTTTATTAATTGCAATCTCTGCTGCACCATGTATAATATTTTGAACATCTTTGCTAAAATGGTCTAGCTTCATTTTAACTCCCAACAAAATAAAAAAAGTTATAATACAGATATATAATGAATCCTATTTTATAAAAGTCAATTAATAAAATTGATTTTATCATTTTTTTGTTATAAAGTTTATAAATTTTTTACTAAATAGAGAAGATAAAAAACACTCTTGATTATTTTAACAATAGCTGTTATTTTCATATATATTATTTGGAGCTTTTATGACAACAGAGACTATTTTATTTGCTTTTGGATTAACATTTATTGCAGGGCTATCAACTGGTATTGGTAGTTTAATGTCGTTTTTTTCAAAAAACTTTAGCCCTAGATTTCTGTCTATATCTCTTGGTTTCTCTGCTGGAGTTATGATTTATGTATCTTTAGTTGAGATATTTTCTAAAGCAAAAGCCTCTTTAACAACCTCTTTAGGTGAAAAAACAGGCTATTGGATAACAATAACTGCTTTCTTTGGTGGAATTCTTCTGATTGCTTTGATTGATAGATTAATTCCATCTTTTGAAAATCCACATGAATTAAAAAATATTAATAAAGAGGGTTATAAAGAGAATGAGAAAAATCTTGATAATAGTGGAAAACTTTATAGAATGGGGATTTTTTCAGCATTAGCAATTGCAATTCATAACTTTCCAGAGGGATTAGCAACATTTATGGCAGCATTAAGTGATCCTACATTAGGAGTATCAATAACTATTGCTATTGCTATTCATAATATTCCTGAAGGAATAGCAGTATCAGTTCCAATATATTATGCAACAAAAAGTAAAACTAAGGCCTTTTGGCTCTCTCTTCTTTCAGGGTTTGCAGAACCAGTTGGAGCATTAATTGGATTTTTTATACTTAGATCTATTTTTAATGATATTACAATGGGAGTTGTTTTTGCAAGTGTTGCAGGAATAATGGTTTATATATCTTTGGATGAGCTCTTACCAACAGCAGAGGAGTATGGAGAGCATCATATTGCAATTGGTGGGCTTGTTTTTGGAATGCTTGTTATGGCAATTAGTTTAGTTCTATTTTCATAAAATAAATCTCTTTTTTTTAAATAGAGAATATTAAAAAATCATCATCTGAACATTTAGACCAATTCTTGTTCTAATTGAGCAACCATATTTCGAGAGAACTTTTTGAAGCTCAATTGTTTTCTCAATTCTGTTATTAACATAAATTCCCATAATTTTTTGACCCATAACTCCTCCAAACAAAAATAGACCTCTTGCATAACCTAAAAGAAGAAAAAAAAAGAGTTTTTTTTATATTTTTTTTAAAGAACCCTCTCCCTAAGTCCCTCTCCAATACTTGGCGAGGGACTTGAAGAAAAAAATAATTTTATTATTTTTTATATTATAAATAATATACACTCTCTGTTAATGTTTTTGAGGGGATTGATGTTGAAATAGATTTATGT
>DYRY01000214.1 GCA_020718465.1 Anaeromyxobacter dehalogenans
AAAATAGCATAAATTGTTGTGAAAGGGAATAGATTTACATGAATTTTCTGATTTTTGAATTGATATTTGATTTTTTTTAATTAATATGCTAACCTCACCTTGCATTAGTTTGTGGAGGAGTTTTTGAAATCAATAGTTTTTGTTGTGTTAACATTAATATCTATCTCAATTTTTGGAGATAGTTCACATTTTGGTTCTCAAAATTGTGCTCAATGTCATCAAAAACAGTATGAACATTGGAAGAAAACTCCACATTTTAAAGCAGAGAACTCTCTTACTGATGCCCAGAAAAAAGAGGCTAAGTGTTACTCATGCCATAAACCAGAACAATCAGATGTTGGTGTTAGTTGTGAATCCTGCCATGGTGATGGAAAATATTATGCTAAAAGTTATGTTATGAAAGATAAAGAGTTAGCTAAAAAACTTGGTCTTAAACCAATAACAAAAAGCAGTTGTTCAAAATGCCACAACAAATACTCTCTTCATGGTTCAGAGAAAGATCCCAAAAAAGAGCCTGTTTGTACTACTAAATAGTATTTTTAAAATAGATTGTGGTAATTAATGAGTGAAAATATTAAAAATCATAAAAAGAGAGCAAAATATATATATATTATTATCTTTTTATTTCCAATGATTACGATTATTCTATCTTTGATTTTTGCAAAAAACGAAATACAGCATCACTTTACTATTTTTGATGGTGAATCAATTAATTTACCTATAGGTAAATTAATTTTAAAAGAGAATAAAGAAGAGAGTACAATCTTTTTTTTAAATGGTGATATTCAAAATAAGTTAGATGCAAAAGTAAAAATTGATAAAAAAGAGAGAGTTGATACATCAATTATATCTATAAAAGTGAGAGAGAATCAAAAAATTAAAGTAGCTGGAAAAAATATAGCCTCAAGTGAAGCTTTGTTTAATGATTCGATTTTGGATATTCCACCAATGGGAGTGATAAATTTTGAAAATTTTGATTCATCAACAACAAAAATAGTTATGACAAATCTCTCAAAAAACTATAAAAATCTTGGAGAAGCAATAGAGATATCATATAACTACCCTAATATTGAATTAAATCATAAACAGTGGATTTTTAAAAACTATCCAAAGTATAATCAAGCCATAACAAAAGATGATTCGCTCTCTATCTCTTGGAGTGGTGAGAACTATGTAACAAAATATTATGTAACATTTTTCACAGAAACAGTTTGGGGAAAATGGAGAGTTATTTTTTTTACTCTTTTATCTTTTTTATCAATATCAATTTTTATAACAGATTCAAAAAAAGTTGTTTAGTTGCTCTATTTTTTTAGATTGACATTTATAAGTAAAATAGTATATAAACTAGCGGTTAAAATTAATTTTAAATTTTAACTGAAATGCTTTTTAATAAAACATAAAATGAAGTTTTTTATGTATGTTAAAATATAGCAAATAACAGAGAGTTTTACTAATTTGATAATTAGTAAAAATATTCAGGGTTGTATAGAGTTTTGAAGCTCTATACTTAATTGACAAAAGTCAAGGATAAAGGAGATTTTATGGCACGTTACACAGGTCCACGTTTAAAAGTTGCTCGTTCTTTAGGAACTAATGTTATCTATCATCCAAGATTAGATGGAGAAAAAAGTAGATTAGCTTCTGCTCCTGGAGTTCATGGAAAAAGTCGTAAAAAACTATCTGACTATGGTATCCGTTTAAAAGAGAAACAAAAACTTAAAGCATATTATGGCGTTCTTGAAAAACAGTTCCGTCGTTATGTTGAAAAAGCTTTTGCTAAAAAAGGGGTAACTGGGGATAATCTTGTTATCTCTTTAGAGGTTCGTCTTGATAATATGGCTTTCCGTATGGGATTTGCAAGATCTCTTCGTCAAGCTCGTCAAATGGTTAGTCATGGACATTTTCTTGTTAATAACAAAAAAGTTAACATCCCTTCATACTCTTGTAAACCAGGTGATGTTATCTCTCTTCGTGAAAAATCAAGAAAAACAGAGATGTTTAATGAAGTTTTTCAAAATGGACCAATTTTTAAATTGAACTACATCCAAAGAGATGTTGAATCTTTCTCAGCAAAACTTGTTGAGTGGCCAACAAGAAGTGATGTTCCTGTTGAGATTCATGATAGCTTTATCATCGAGTTCTACGCTAGAATGTTATAGAAATAGACTCTATAGATATCATTGCCCCCGAAAGGGGGCTTTTTTTTTGTAAAGTGAAATAGAATGGATTGGCTTAAAATAAATCAGAAAAAAACTGTTGAAACCCTTTTTACAATTGATGGTTTTTCTCAATTTTCAAAAGAGATTCAAGAGGCAATGTTTTATGCTCTTGATGGTGGAAAAGGGGTTCGTGCCAGTTTATTGGTTGAAACAACTCTCTCTATCAATCCTCAAAAAAATGATAGATCTTTGTGGTTATCAGCATTAGCAATTGAAATGATTCATGCCTACTCACTTATTCATGATGATTTACCAGCTCTTGATAATGATGATTTAAGGCGAGGAAAACCAACTGTTCATAAAAAATTTGGTGAGGATATTGCAATTTTAACAGGGGATGCTCTTTTAAACACTGCATTTGAAGTTTTAACTCAAACAGACTATTCTGATTATGTAAAAATTCAGCTTATTAAAAAGCTTGGAAAAGCAGCAGGTGCTCAAGGGATGATAAAAGGGCAAGTTATAGACTTAAAACAACCCTCTTCAACAATTGATGAGCTGAAATATCTTCATAGTTTAAAAACTGGAGAGATGATAACTCTTCCAATTAATTTTGCAACAGTTATAACAGAGTGTGAATCAAAAGTGAGAAATAATTTAATCGAGTTTTCAAAAAAGATTGGAATCGCCTTTCAAGCTAAAGATGATCTTCTTGATATCATTGGTATTGAGGAGAGTGTTGGAAAAAAACTTCAAAAAGATCTAAAACAGAACAAAAAAACCTATCCATACTTTTTAGGAATTACAGATACAAAAAGAGAGATCGATTTTCTAACCTCTACAGCTTTAGATATCCTCCAAAATTGTAAATATAGTTTTGATAGGTTGAAAGAGTTAATATATTACCTTAAAATAAGGGAGAAATAATGGTAAAAACATTGAAACAGGATTTTTTTAATATTCCAAACTCTTTAACAATGTTAAGAATACTCACAATTCCATTAATAATATATTTCATATATCAGCCAAATCCTATTTTTCATTTTTGGGCACCAATGGCATTTACAATTGTCTCTATAACAGATTTTTTTGATGGTTTTCTTGCAAGAAAAATGCAGTTAGTCTCTGTTTTAGGAAAGTTTTTAGATCCATTAGCAGATAAACTTTTAATTAATGCAATGTTAATTGCCTTTGTTCATCTTGATAAAATTCCTTTCTGGGTTGCAATATTGATTATTTTAAGGGATACAACAATTGACTCTTTAAGAAGTTTAGCATCATCTGAAGGGGTTGTTATTGCTGCCTCTTGGTGGGGAAAATGGAAAACAGCAATTCAAATGTTTGCAATGATGTTTCTTTTAGTTCATGGAACATACTATTGGAATCTTCTATTTTATAAACCAACTGTTAATTTTAATTATCTTGGAAATATTGTTTTATATATTGCTCTTGCCTTCTCATTATGGAGTGGAATCGACTACTTCTATAAATTCCTTAAAAATGCCTTTCCTAAAAATGGTGAATCAAAATAGATAAATCTAAATAATAAATCATAAAATAGAGAACAATAAATGTAAATATAGTTTTTACTAGAATAATTTTAGAATTTTTATATAAAACTTATTATTGGTTTAAAAATAGCTCCAACCCTAAAAATCAAACGTGATTTTACTATGAAAAAATATAATAAAATTATCTCTTTAATGTATAAATAAATAAATTAATTAATTATCTTGAATTACAACAACTGTTTCTGTAAC
>DYRY01000215.1 GCA_020718465.1 Anaeromyxobacter dehalogenans
TAAAGAGGTTGAAGAGAAAACTAAAGAGGTTGAAGAGAAAACTAAAGAGGTTGAAGAGAAAACTAAAGAGGTTGAAGAGAAAACTAAAGAGGTTGAAGAGAAAACTAAAGAGGTTGAAGAGAAAACTAAAGAGGTTGAAGAGAAAACTAAAGAGGTTGAAAAAGAGCGTTTAGAGAAAGAGAAAGCTCAAGTAGAGAAAGAGAAAGCTCAAACTCTTCTTAAAGCATCTATTAATAAGTTTTTAAATTTAGGTTTATCAAAAGAAGAAATAGCAGAAACTCTTAATATTTCGGTTGAAACAGTTGAGGAGTATTTGTAGAGATTATTTTTTATAAAACTCTTAAAAACTCTTTTTTTTAGTTTCCACAATTTTCAAATCTTACCCAAGAAACTATATTTTATTTAAAAAGAGCTCTATTTTGATTTATTTCTTGACCCATAAAACTAAAAATATTAAAATTCATTGTTAAATTGAGGGATTTTTATGAATATTAAAATTGAGAAAATTTCAGAGTTAGCAATTATACCCAAAAGGGCAACAGAGGGCTCTTCTGGATATGATTTACATACAATTGAACCCTTTACAATAGAACCAGATGAAAGAAAATTGGTAAAACTTGGGTTTAAAATGGAGATTCCATTTGGATATGAGGCTCAAATAAGACCCAGAAGTGGATTAGCATTTAAACATGGGGTAACTGTTTTAAATACACCTGGAACAATAGACTCCGATTATAGGGGTGATGTTTGTGTTATCTTAATAAACCTTGGGAAAAATAGTGTTTCATTTGGAGTTCATGAACGAGTGGCACAGATGATTTTTCAAAAAGTTGAGACTGTATCTTTTGTTGAAAGTGACTGTAATATAACAGAGCGTGGAGATGGTGGTTTTGGTCATACAGGAAGAAAATAAGGGGATTTATGGAGAAGTTATTAAGTAGCAAAGATATCTCTTTTTTTGAATCATTATCAGATAGTTATAAACCATCTTTTGATGATAGAGTTCTGTTTTTTCCAATTAGACATCATAGTCCAATCTGTTCGATTCAGTTAAAAAAGACAGTAAAAGCCTATAAACCAGATGTTATTTTAATAGAGGGACCTTTTCAGTTAAATCCACAAAAAGATAGTTTCTTTAAAGATGGTTCTGAAATGCCACTTGCATACTATATGATTCACAAAGAGGATGTGACTCTTGAGGATGGAACAAAAGAGACACAAAGAGCAGCAGTTTACTACCCATTTGCGGAGTTTTCACCAGAGTATGTTGCACTTGAACAGGGTAGAAAAGAGGGAATTGAGACTCAATTTATTGATATCCCTTTTAGTTGGTTTAAAAAATATGCTGCAAACTATGAATCAGTGGTTAATGATAATCAAATTAGATACTCAGACTACATCACATCTCTATGTGAAAAACTTGGAGTTAAAGATTTTCAGGAGTTTTGGGAGGTTTATTATGAGGTTGGACATGCAAAATCTAATCCACTTGATTTTATCTCCGATGTTTACTCATTTTGTCTCTACTCAAGAAAAGGGAGTCATGTTGATACACTAAAAGGGGATGGAACAATTTCTCGTGAAATATTTATGATACAAAATATAAATGAGCATTTTAAAAAAGGGAAAAAAATCTTAGTTGTAACCGGGGGATTTCACACTCCTGGGCTTTTATCATTTCCTTATGGTAAAAAAGATCTGAAATTTAAAACTGATGTTGGTGGAACAGAGGAGGTTTATGTTGTTCCATTCTCCTATGATCAGATAGATGAAAGAAGTGGATATCAAAGTGGTATTCTATTTCCATACTATAATGAGAGAGTATATCAAACAGTTGAAAAGGAGAGTAATCCATTTTATGAAAATGCAATATTTACACTACATAAATTTCATGATTATCTAAAAGAGAGAGCTGAATCGGGAACAATTGTAAATAAAATTGAGGCATTAAGAGTAATGGATGAGCTTGTTTATCTTCGTGGTAAAAATGGAATAGGAACAAAAGAGATTTTTGATGGTGTTCAGGCCGCTTATGGAAAGGGAGATGACAATTTAGAGGCAGTGTTTAAGTCTTTAAATAGTGTGATGACAGGGAAAAAAAGTGGTAAATATGGATATTCAGATAATGAGAGCCCTGTAACAACCGATTTTCATAGATCACTATCTAAATTTAGACTTGAAAACTCTCCACTGCTTAAATCTATTGAGTTAGAACCTTTTAAAAAGGATATTCAAAAAGAGAAATCTCTATTTTTTCATAAAACATCATTTTTACATTTAACATTTGCAAAACTTGTTTTTGATTCAAGCGGTAGTAGTTTAGATGATAATAATAGATATCTAAAAGAGAAGTGGGATTATCAGGTTACAACAAGAACATATACAGATTTGATTGAAGCAAATGTTTATGGAGCAACAATTGATGAGTGTTGTCAAAACAAATTTCAAAAAGAGTGGGATGCTCAAAACCGTTTTGATGGTGCAACATCTCTTTTTATAAATTTTTTAAAACTTGATATAGAACCAACAGGAAAAGATTATGCAGCCTCTTTAAAAAATATTTTGGAGCAGGAGACTATTTTAGAAAGTTTAGTAGAGGGATTCTCTTATCTTTACCAATATATAAAACTTAATCCAGAGATATCTGCTGTTTATGATTTTGAAGCAATATATGAGAGAGTTTTTGAGAAAATTGTTCAAAAATTATACTTCACAGACTCTTTAGCAGCAGAAGAGGAGGAGGCATTTTTAAAAAACATAAAAATCTTTTATCAAGTTGCATCAGATGATTCATCTAAAAAAAGTGATGTTGAGGATGTGTTAAAATTTTTATATCAAAAACTTTATGAAAACATTCAGGTTTTTGGTGGTTTAAGTGGAATGTTACTAAGTATAAACTCAATAACAGAGGAGGATATATTAAAATCTTTTCAGAATGTTGTTTCTGGAGCTCATATAGGTGTTGATATGGCAATGTTTTTAAAAGGTCTATTCCAAACAGCAAGAGAGCTATTTTTAACAGAGGACTCTTTTATAAAAGAGATGAATAAAACTTTTATAAATATGGATGAGAGGGAGTTCTTAGAGATTATACCAGAGTTAAGATTAGCATTCACATTTTTCTCTCCATCAGAGCAATCAAAAATCGCCTCATTTATATCAAAAATAATAAATGTCAGAGAGTCAGAGATCACAAAAGATATCCCAACAACAGACCCAACAGAGCTTATTTTTGGGAAAACACTTAATAAAACAATCAGAGATCTACTTCAAAAAAATGGTTTAGTTCAGTTTTAGATTGCTTCATCTCTTTTGTTTCTTCAATTTTTTTGTTAAAAGTAAAGAAAAATTATAAAAAACATAAAATCATCTAATTTGAAATCATTACAGCAGTTGAAAAATGCAAATGTAAGAGTGATTAATGCACATGTAAGCCTCAACCATGCACATGTAAGGGTCATTAATGCTCATGTAGGGGTGATAAAATATTTTTTGTGAAATTGGTGTGAAAAGTTGAATCGTAATTAATTATGTTTGGATTGAAATAGATTCAATCCAAACTGGAATAAAAAACGATAATATAGTCAGGTCAGAATCCATTTCTGACCTGAAAGAGGAAGAAAAAGATATTTCTGACCTGAAAGAGAAAGAAACGGTTTATCAAATATTAATTTTTAACACAATTAATTGATAATAATATTTTTCCTAAGAGTTTATATAAAAGCAAAGTCATTGACATTTAAAAATAATAGGTTTATAGTTCTTCAGTGGGAAAAATAGAGATAAAATTAATTTAAAGCCATAGTTATGTTGTGGTAAAATAGTGTTGCAATACTTAAATTAAGTAACTACTTAGCGGAAAAATTTTAAACGGAATTAAAAATTAAAGATTGATT
>DYRY01000047.1 GCA_020718465.1 Anaeromyxobacter dehalogenans
ATCTGAATTTAATTATCTCAAAGCTCTTATAAAAACATTAGCAATGAAAAATAAAAAAATAATTATCAAAAAATATTTCTCTGTTTCACAATCTAAAAGCTCAAAAAAACCAGAATCATCAGATAAAACAGAGAAAAAATAGAAATAACTATTCAAGGGAGGGGATTCTTTTAAAAATTTAAAAAATAAAAAAAAGTTTTTATCTAATTTTAAGAGTTATAATTGAGATTAAAGTAAGAATTATTGAGATTAACCAAAACCTAACAATAATTTTATTTTCATGAAGACCACTTTTCTCAAAATGGTGATGAATTGGTGCCATTCTAAATATACGAATTTTTCTTGTTTTATAAACAGAAACCTGAAGAATAACACTTAAAGCCTCAATAACAAAAATTCCACCAAAAATAAGTGATAAAACCTCTGTTTTACTCATAATAACAAGGCTACCAATAGATGCACCAAGACCAAGAGAACCAACATCTCCCATAAATATTTGAGCAGGATAGGTGTTAAACCATAAAAATCCAATTCCAGCAGCAGCAACTGTTGCAGAGAAAATTGTTAACTCTCCAATATCTTTAACATATGCAACATTAAGATATTTTGCTAACTCTGCATGACCTGTTATATATGTTAAAACTGAAATTGCAACCATTGTTACCATAACAGGACCAATTGCAAGACCATCTAAACCATCTGTTAGATTAACAGAGTTTGCAAAAGCTGCAATAACAAACATTCCAAAAAATATATATCCAGCTCCTAAATCAAATTGAACATTTTTTAAAAATGGGATTTGTAAAATAGTAGAGTAGTTTGTATGTAAAAACATCCAGAAAAGAAGTCCACCTGATATTATAAACTCCATAACAAAACGAAAGCTTCCCCTTAAACCATCAACATCTTTAACAACTGTTCTTCTTTTTTTCTCTTCAGCATTAAAAGATGATATCCATTTCCTTTTCTGATTCTCAAGCTCTTGAATTGCATAAGGCATACTAATCCAGCGATACCACTCATCAACAAGAGTTTCAAGTTTTTTCTTTTCCTGAAATTTAAATTGAAAAGAGGCATCAAGAAAGTTAACTATATCATTTTGAAAATCTTTAAAACTCTCTTTTCTAAGATTTTTTTGAATTAAAAATCTATCCCAATCCTCAAATCTTTTGCTTTTGTTTTTCCAAATCTCTCTAAGTTTAATAAGAGTATCCTTTTTATTTCTTTTAAAATATAGTTGGTATATATCATCTTTAAGATAATCTGATAACTCCTGTTTTAACTCATCAATAATTTTTACCTCTTCAACTTTTACATCCTCTTGTAAAAACTCTGAGATAAGAGAGATAAAACTATCCATTTTTCTTTGGTGATTCTCTGTGCTTAAAATCATGCTATCATCAGAGTCTTCATGAGTTGTAATCCACTCTTTTTGTTTTGTTTCAACCCATTTTTCTCTTCTTTTTTTATAGCGAAGTTTTATAAAATCATCAAAAAAACCAATGATAGCAAAAGATACCATAAATAGGATTGCAATTGTGATATATGTATTATCTAATCTACTCCATAGTAAAACAGGAATAACAACTGTTAAAACAATCATTATTCCTCCCATTGTTGGAGTTCCTGCCTTTAAAAGATGTGCTTTTGGTGCATCCTCTTTTGCTGCTTCTCCAACTCCAATTCTTTTAAGATAAGATATAAATGGGGGATATAAAAAATATGCCATTAAAAGAGCTGTTAATGCTCCCATTGCGGCCCTAAATGTGATATAGGAGAATAACGCAATTTTATCTCCAAGTTGTAAAACATCATAAATAAGCCAATATATCATAAAACCTCCAAATCATGTTTAACTTTTGTTTAAAAAAACATAACTTTATAATTTCCAAAAAAAATATACAAGATACTAATTTTTACTCATAATAAAATTTATAACTCTCTCAAGTTGATTTCCCCTTGAGCCTTTTATGTAAATATCTGATTTACCATTTTTTTTGATTTGTTGTTGGAGATACTCTGATAAATCATTAATTGACTCAAAGTAGTTAACTTTTTGAGTTAACGAAACTGTTTTTGTTATATTTATTGTCTCTTTTCCAAAAAGTAAAATATCATCAAATCTGTAACTATTTAAAAATTCACCAATTTTTTGATGATAGAGATGAGAATCATCTCCAAGCTCTCTCATCTCACCTAAAATAAGAATTGAGAAGCTATTTTCTCTAATATTTTTTGAAAAATAGTCAACACCAGCCTGAACACTAGCAGGATTAGCATTATATGAGTCATCAATAATAGTCCAGTTTTCAAACTCAATCTTTCTCATTCTTCCATCAATTGAGATATCTATTTCATTTGATGCTTCAACAATTTTCTCCATTGAGATATCTGTTAAAAGATGAATTGATAGAATAGAAGCAACTAGATTAAAGGCATTATGAACTCCTGAAAGATATGATATTAATGAGTAGGTTTTTGAGTTATATTTAAAACTAATTAGATATCCATTTGGTAAATCATGTTGAGATATATTAAGAATTTTAAGATTTGCCTCCTCACTAAAACCAAAAGAGTAGAGTGGTTTTTCATTAAAATTAAAATTTTTTAACTCTCCAAACTCTTTTAAATATTTATTGTCAATATTTATAATTCCACAACGTTTTGTATGATTAAAAATCTCTGTTTTTGTTTTTAAAATATTCTCAACTGTTTTAAATCCCTCCAAATGAGCAGGAGAAACATTTGTGATTAATGAAACATCTGGTTTTGATATTGAGGACAAAAGTTCAATATCACCAACTCTACTTGCACCCATCTCAAAAACTGCAAATTGATGATCCTCTTTTAAATTTAGAATATTTAGAGGAACCCCAATCTGGTTATTAAGATTTTTAAGAGAGTAGTAGATATTTAAACCAAGATTTTTTAGAATATGGGCTGATATCTCTTTTGTTGAGGTTTTCCCATTTGTTCCAGTGATTCCTAAAATTTTTACAGAAAGAGATTCTCTAAGATATTTAGCAGCTTTTTGTAAAGCCTCTTCACAATTATCAACCTCTATACAAAAGCCATCTAATGAGTTATCAAAAGGGTATGATTTCTCTTTGAAATATCCTGTTGCACCATTTTTTAAAGCATTTTCAATAAAAACATGTCCATCAACATTTGAACCTTTTAAAGGCACAAACAGTCCATTTTTAGGAGCTTTTCTTGAATCTATAAAAAAATCTCCTGAAAAATTTTTAAATTTTTTTGCAGATAAAACTGTTCCATTAACAGTCTCTGCTAATCTCTCTATGTTTTGATAAATGTAAGCCATATAAAATCCTAATTAAAAAGTTATAAAGCAAAAACTTATATCATATTTTATATTTAAAAATCACTTTTTTTATCTATTTTTTTGTGAAAATATAAAAACAAAAAAAATGCTTATATTAATTTATATTAATTTGTTTTTTATTAAAATTTAGAAAACTCTATTTGGGAGGCTCAACATCAAAAACAGTTATATCAAGAGCAATATCCCCACCATCCTCATTTTTACTTGGAAGATATTTAACTTTATCTCCAAGTTTTAAATCATAAAAACTTATATTTTTAAGTTGTGAATGATGAAAATATAAGTTAAATGGATGTTTTTCAATAAAACCATATCCATTATGAAGACTAAGAATTTTGCTCTCTTCAACAAAAGCTCCCTCTGGATATGTAAACTCTTTTGGTTTAATTGGAGTTTGAGGTTGTGGTTGTGGTTGAGTTAAAGATTGCATTTGAGGTTGAAAAGGTTGAAAAGATGGAAAATCAGTTTGAAAAACATTTTTTGGTATAAATAGATTACTAATTATATAGTTATCTTGTAAAAGCCTATTATTTATAAGTTCATGCATTGCAACAGGATATGTAACTGTTTCTAATAAATCTTGAGCAGTTCTTGTAATTTTTCTTACATTATTCTCATCATTATACTCAAAATCCCAAGATAATAACATTACTTTTGTTCCGAGAGCATTTAATTTTCTAATTAAAGGAACAAAATCACCATCACAAGCAACAAGAGCAACAACATCAAACCGTTTATGATAAGTTGTTTCAAGTGCTTCAAGTGCTAACCAAACATCAATCCCTTTCTCCTCTTTTTTACCATTATTTACTTTTATTGGTAAATAGTGAGTTGTTACCCCTTCTGACATAAGTATATCATCAAAAACTCTATCAAAGTAGAGTAGGTTTGTTTTTTCAAGAGCCTCTTTTGCACTCATTCTACCTCTAAAATAGTGTGCATCAACAATTTGGCAATGTCTAAAACCACCCATGTGATCTAACTCAAGCTCTGCAACTTTATGTCTTATAAAATCATGAAGCCCTTTTATACTTATTCTACTTTTTCTATCATGATGATAGTTATAATAGTTGCTAACATGATAGAAGTAGTTTCCATCATAAAAAACACCTATTCTTGTTAATTTCCTATTTTGTATCATATATCCCCCAAAAGAGTGAGCTTTTAAAATCATTGTATATTATTATTATGAAAGAATCAACAAAAAACTATCAAAACATTAACACAAAGAGATTTTAGATATTTTGCCTGCAATATTTTGTGCAATTTTAATGAAAACTTCAAAGAGTGGATTACTCTCATCCCATACTATTGGCATCCCATCATCACCCCCTTTTCTGATGGATATATCAATAGGTATCTCTCCAATAAAAGAGATACCATTTTTATCAGCAGCCTCTTTAGCTCCACCTGTTGAGAAAATATCAGTTCTTTCACCACAATGTGGGCATAAAAAATAGCTCATGTTTTCTATAATTCCCAAGATTGGAATTTTAACTTTTTCAAACATATTCCAAGCTCTTCTAACATCACTTAATGCAATATCTTGAGGTGTTGATACAATAACAGCACCTGTAGCCTCTATATTTTGAGCAAGAGCAAGTTGAACATCTCCTGTTCCTGGTGGTAAATCAATAACAAGATAATCTAAATTTCCCCACTGAACATCTTTAAGGAACTGTAAGAGAACACTCTGAAGCATTGGTCCACGCCAAATCAAAGCCTGTCCTTCCTCCACAAGAGAGCCAATTGATATCATTTTTACCCCATATCTTTCAAGAGGAATCATGATTGTTCCATCAATAGTATAGACTTGTTCATCTTTTGCACCCATCATTAAATTAATGCTAGGACCATAAATATCAGCATCTAAAAGACCAACTTTTGCTCCAGTTTTTGCAAGTGCAACTGCTAAATTTACAGCAACAGTTGATTTTCCAACACCACCTTTACCAGAACCAACAAGAATTGTATGTTTTACATCTGGTATTAAATCACTTTTTTTTGTTTTTTCTCTAACTTTTCCTGTCATCTCTATTTTTATCCCTCCAACTCCAGGAATCTCCTCAAGATGCTTTCTAATATCAGCCTCTATCTCTCCTTTTAAAGGACAGGCAGGAGTTGTTAACTCTATTATTAAGTTTATCTTATTTCCTTCATGAATAATCATATCCTTAACCATTCCAAGAGATACAATATCCTTGTGTAGCTCTGGATCCATAACTTTTGATAGTGTATCCATTACATCTTTTTTTTGTATCATATAAACCTCATAAAACCAAGCCATTTATTTTTTTGTTAAAAAAAGAGACTAACTCTCTTAATCAACTATTAAAGTATCTTTTTGTTAAAAAAAGATACCAACTCTCTTAATCTAACCATCAAAGATGAAAACTGTTCTAAATTTAGTGATTGCTCTCCATCACAAACTGCACAATGTGGCTCTGGATGCATCTCAATTAAAACACCATCAGCTCCAACAGCTAAAGAGGCCATTGCCAATTGAGGAACAATTCTTGAATCTCCAGCTGCATGAGATGGGTCAACAATTACAGGAAGATGTGTTTTTTGCTTTAAAATAGCAACAGCAGTTAAATCAAGTGTTGATTTATATTGTGTTTCAAATGTTTTTATACCTCTTTCACACAAAATAACATTATCATTACCTTCGGAAAGTATATAATCAGCAGCAAGTAAAAGCTCATCAATAGAGGCAGACAAGCCACGTTTTAATAAAATTGGTTTATTAATTTTTCCCAACTCTTTTAAAAGTGGATAGTTATGCATATTTCTAGCACCAATTTGAATAATATCACTATATTTTATAGCCTCATCTATAGTTCTTATATCTAAAAGCTCTGTTACAATCTTCACACCAAATTGATTTGAAACATCTCTAAAAATCTCAATTCCCTCTTTTCCTAAACCCTGAAAAGTGTAGGGGGACTTTCTTGGTTTATATGCCCCACCTCTCATAAAATTAAGCCCCTCATTTTTAACAGATTGGGCTGTTCTATTCATAAAATCACTATTTTCAATGGTACATGGACCAGCAATAATGATAAAATCACTATTTGTAAATGTAATATCTCCAAACCCTATATTAAAATCATTTTTTAACTCTTTACTACTCAAAATATATGGAGTTTTAATATCAAAAACCTTAAAACCATCTATTTTTTCAAGTAAATATTGAGTTTTAGAATCTATAACAAACAGATTTTTATGTTTAATATAGATAAACTCTTGTTGATGCAGTTTTAATTTTTGCAGAAATGATTCAGATAAGAGTTTATGTTCAAAAATCACAATCATCTTTTCTATATATTCTTTAAATAACAAAAAATCAAGAAAAATCTTAAATTACTGTAAAACCCCAGAAATTATTCTTATTATTTTAATATTTCGTTTTTTATAAAAAATATGTTATAGTAAAAATCTTTTTAAAATAATCACTTTTATGATTAAAAAGTGATAGATTTATAATAATATAAAAATGGAGAAGTAATGAAAAAAATATCTCGTTCAAAAATAGCAATTTTGCTTAATGATAATGCTAGAAATGTTAATGATAGTGTGAAAAAAGAGGTTGAGAGTCTAATTCCACGAGAGAATATTTTCTATACAAAATCTCTTGAAGAGGCTGATATAACAATTGCAAAAATTTTACATGAAGGCTATTCACATGTTTTTACAGGTGGTGGAGATGGAACATTAGTCTACTTTTTAAACCGAATGAAAGAGATTAAAAAAAGTGCAAAATTAAAAGTAAAACTTCCTACTGTTGGAATATTAAGGCTTGGAACAGGAAATGCAGTTGCAATATACACAAATTCAGGTAAAAAAATAGCAGATGATTTAAAAACAATCCTAAAGGGTGGGGCATATAAAACACAAAAAATTCCCCTTATAAATGTTAATAATAAATATTTTACATTTGCTGGATTTGGTATTGATGCACTTATTCTTAATGATTATGATGCTGTTAAGAAAAAAATTAAAAATCGGTTTTTAAGATGGCCATTTATTGGTTTAAAAGGCTATTTTACAGTTGCACTTGGCATAACAATGCCAAAAACATTTTTTAGCAAACGACCAATCGTTGAGATTTATGCAAACTCTGATAATGTTTATAGAGCCTCTTTTTCAAAAGGATTTGAAAAAGTTGAGGTTAAAAAAGGGGATTTAATTTTTAAAGGTCCATTCTCAATTCTTGTTTTAGGAACAACACCATATTATGGTTATGGATTAAAACTACTTCCATTTGTTGGAAAAAAAGAGAAAACTTTTCAAATTAAAATAATAAATCTTCATCCTATTCAGATGCCAATTGAGGTACTAAGAGCTTGGAATGGAAAATATGAAAATAGTAACTATGCACATGATTTTTTACTTGAGGATGTAACTGTTAAATTTTCAGAAGATGTTCCTTTTCAGATTGCAGGTGAAGCAGCAGGATATGTTAAAGAAACAAGAATATCTCTAAGTCATGAAGATGTTAATTTTATTGAGTTTAGAGAGTAAAAATAATCTTTTATTAATTATTTTTTTTAATTTAATTTCATATTTTTTGATCCTTTAAAAAAGAATATAAATACTCCTTTATTTTGAATTTTTTCGTGTTTTTTAAGTCTAACAGTAATATTTTTTGGAGGAATTTATGAGAAATTTACTTTTATTAGTGTTCACACTTCTTTTTTCACTCTCTTTGTTTGGAGAAAAAGCATATTATGAGGATGAATATGTTGATGATGATAATGAAATTGAATCTTGGTATGTTCATCTTGGTCTTGGAATATCATCAATAAATTATGATAACTCGAATTATGACAGTTATTCAGAGAATGATAATCTAACAAGAAGAATGGTTAATGTTGATTTGGGTGTTTATGTCCCAATGAATGAAAAATTACTTCTTGGTGGTGTGATGTTTGTAGAGGGAGATCGTTACTCTGATGATAATGATAACTGGGTTCAACTTAATTCATACATTTTTGGAATAAGTGCAATCTATTTCACAAAAGTTATAAATGATGGTTTTTTTATGAGAGGCGATTTTGGTTATACAGATGCAAACATAAGTACATCTTATGGTGATTCTGAAGAGATTGATGAATCAGAAAAAGGAACTGGTTTTAGATTAGCAGCTGGATATGCCTTAAAAAGTAGTCCCGATTGGTCTCTTCTTTTCACACTTGGTTATGCAAATAAAGGATTTACATCTGAAAAAATCCAATCTGTTAACTTTACAGTATCATTCCTATTCTAATTCAATCTTTATAAATCACATAAACATTTCTTTGAGCTGTTGGAGTTACCAAAAGATTTTGAATATTTACATGTGGTGGTGAATTTAAAACAAATGTTATTATATCTGCAATATCTTCTGGTTTGAGGGGGGTGAAGCCCTGATAAACATTTGAAGCACGTTGGGAATCTCCATGAAATCTTACGAAAGAGAATTCAGTCTCTACAGAACCAGGATCAATTGAGCAAACTTTTATATTAGTTCCAACTAAATCTATATTCATTGCTTCTGATAGTGCTCTAACTCCATATTTTGAGGCATTATAAACATTTCCTAATGGATAAACTTGATGTCCTGCAATGCTACCAATATTAATAATATGACCATAGTTTTTATCTATCATACTATTTATAACTGCTTTTGTAACATAAAGTAATCCTTTTATATTTGTATCAATCATTTTTTCCCAATCATCAACATCACCACTCTGAATTTTATCTAATCCACTTGCTAAACCAGCATTATTTATTAAAATATCGAAATTTTTACCATCTAAAACTGAAAAAATCCTCTTTTTATCTCTAACATCAGCAACAATAATCTCAACAACTATATCAGAATAGGTTGTTATTAGCTCATTTTTTAGTTGTTCTAAAAGCTCAACTCTTCTTGCAAGAAGAGTTAAATTAACACCCATTCCAGCTAAAGCTTTTGCTGTTGCTCTACCTATTCCTGAGGATGCTCCTGTGATTAATGCAGTTTTTCCTAATAATCTATTCATAATATCTCCTTTATAATCAAAAGAATAATTTTTTTGTTAGTAACAAAGTTAATAAATCTATTATATTTTTAGTGAATTAAAATCCAATGTTCATTTAAAGAAAAAAAGCAAAACAATATTGCTTTTTTTTTCAGTTTATATAATTGATAATAAAAAAACAACAACTAAATATGGATAAAATTATCTCATTACAAACTTTTTAAAACTGTTTTTTTGATTTTTTTGATTTTTTTGATTTTTCTAAAATTATTTTATTGATTTTTTATTTAAAAATCTATAATAATTATGGTGATTTGATTTCAGAAGAGCATGGATTTATTAAAAAAGCTTCCACAAAAATTTGAACCTATAAAAAGAGATAAAGAGTTTCAAAGTTTTTTAAAAAGGATTGAGTCCACTTTAGTAAAACTTGAAACAGAAAATAAGGCTTTAAAGAAACAGGTTTCAAAATATAAAAAAGAGGCCTCTAAAGATGCCCTCACAGATATGTATACAAGAAAATATTTTGAAGAGAGGGCACAACAGGAGATTCATCGTTTTTACCGCTATGGAATCCCTTTTGCAATAGCATTTTTAGATTTAGATCACTTTAAAAAAATAAATGATACTTATGGTCATCAAGTTGGTGATATTGTATTAGTAGAGTTTTCAAAAGCTATTTTAGATACAATAAGAGTGAATGATTTTGCCTGTAGATATGGAGGAGAGGAGTTTGTTGTTCTTTTCTCTGGTGCTACATCTCAAAATGCATTATCGGCACTAAAAAGGATAAAAAATACTTTTATGAGTAGTGAACAACTTAAAGAGAAAAATATAACAGTTACATTTAGTGCTGGTCTTGGTAGTTATAGTGATGAGCTGGGTGATTTATATGCTTTAATTGAGCATTGTGATAAAAAACTCTATGAAGCAAAAGAGTCTGGAAGAGATAGATTTTTAATGTGAATCAGTAATAGTAACTACTTTTAAATTAAATCTGTAATTAAGAAATAAATAAAAAAGTAGATTTTCTCTTTTGAATAAAAAACAAATAGAATCTATTATCTGCTATTTAAAGATTATTTAAAAATAATATTAGATTTGAATTTAAGAGTTTATGACTTTAAGAAAAACCTACATTAAAAAAAATGAGAAATCAGATTTAAAAAACAGATATTTTCTATGCAAAAAAACTTTTAAATTTATCAAAAAATGACTCATCCGATTTGTCTGAATGGCCACAAAATGGACAAACTTGTAGTTTAGAGGCATACTCATTATTACATTTTGGACACTTCGTTTTCTCTGAAATTGGTTGTGTCTCTGTTATAAGATTTTTTGATAAAGCCTGTAAATAGTTTCCATTCCTTGCCCAATGGTCAAGCTCTCCAGCTCTCCAAACAGGAAATGGATGAGTTATATTTATATTTTTGAAAAAACTATAAACTTTAACAATAATAGACTCATCCTCAAGTTTTCTAGCTGCATCCCCTTGCTCTAAAAAAGCTCTAAAGTCATAATCGTTTTTCCCAGCAACACCTGCTGCAAGTTTTAATGTTAATGTGTGTGCACTATGAAGATTTTTTGTTGCTAAAACTGCAAGTCTATCAGCTGATAACTCCGAAGCTCTATCCCAAGCAAGTAGGGCATACTCAAGAGGAGCAATTATCTTTTTCCCAATCCCAAAAGTTATATCTCCAAGAATAACTGATAATGTCCCAATCAGACGTGCAGACATTTTATATAAAACATGATTTAACTTTATATGTGCTAACTCATGAGCAATAATATCTGCTAACTCCTCATCTGTTAACTCCTCAACAGCAGTTGTTGTTATTCCAACAAAATGTTTCTCAACCCCAAATGTAAAAGCATTTATATATGGATGTTTATACACAAAAAGCTCTGGTTCATAATCAAAATCATAAACAAATAGCATCTTTTTATATATTTTATAGAGATTTGAAAACTGCTCCTCTGAAACTTTTAAAAAATTTTGATAATACAAAATTTTGTAAAACTTCTCACTTGTATTTCCAATAATAAACTTTAAAATACTGTGAATCGCTGGAATTTTTTGAAGTGTTCTCATTGTCGAAGCATCAAGAGGATGAATAAAATCATCATAGTTTAAAAAATTTATCTTCTCATCACTTTTTAGAAATATGTTTTTCTTACATTTTCCACAAACAGCACTCTCTGTATCATAAAGAGATTTCTCTTTTGAAACTTTATTCTTTTGTCCACAATGTCTACACGTTAAAACTAATGTATCCTCTGTTGTTTTTTTATTTGCCATAATCTACACTCCTTAATCATCAAGTTAACTCACATTTTACATTATATATATTAATATTGCTTCTGACAATGTTTTTAACTATTTTTCTTTGATTAATTATTAAAATAAAGAGAATAGTCCCATAGTATTTTTTAAATTTAATTCTACATTTAATTTTTTATTTTTTATAATATAAATAGGGTTCTGCAAGAAATCTATTATTTAATCCTATTTTGGCATGTATCTAAGCAAAGTGTTGATTGTTGTTTCCTGTTTTGGAAATTCTGCTTTATATTTATCTCCAAATTCAGTTGCTTTTTTAACATCACCTGATTGTGTATATTGATTAAAAAGAAGTGAAAAAACAGTCTCTCTAAAAGTTGAATTGTGATGTTTTTTTAAAAACTCTAAACAGTCCCATTCCGCTTTTTTAAACATTTTTTTTGAAGAAGCTATTGAACATTTTGAAAAATTAAAAACCTCTTCCTGAAAAGTTTTTTGCTCTTTTGCAGATTTATCAGTATCTTCATAATCTTTTTTTAATTCATCTAAATCTGCTTTTTTAGATTTTATAGCATCCTCTTCTCTTTTTATATAGCCACTATCACGCTCTATATATTTTTTCTTGGTCTCAATTTGAGTTGTTATAGATTTTTTCTTATGCTCATTTGATTCTAATTTGATTTTCTCCTCAAACTCTGCAATCTCTTTTTTAAATTTTTTAATGTTTTCGCTATATTCAAGAATTTTTTTCTCTCTTCTTGATATATCATTTTGATACATCTCCTCTCGTTTTTTTATTGAATCATATCTTTCAACTCTATTTTCCTCAATCTCTTCAAATCTCTCTTTAAAATTTTTCTCTTTCTCTGCTAACTCAATTGGATACTCATTTTTTAAATTTTCATTCTGTTTTTCTGTTGATATTATTTGTTCCATTAATGTTTTAACAGAGCTAAAATATATACTTGATGGAAAGTTTTTTAAAAAATTCTCTCCCTCTTTTAAGGCACTTTTAGTATCTTTTAATATGTTATGGGATAAAAAAGTGTAGTATTGAATTATCTCATCCATATTAACAAACTCATTTGATGGAGGAAGATCTTTTTTTAGAAACTCTAAAAGCTTTAACATCTCCTTATACTCCATTGTTGCCATGAGTTTTCCAAAAAGTTGATTAAGTTTAATAGATATCATTTTATCTGTTTTTAATGTTTGATAGTTATCAATAATATTTTTTATCTCCTGATTTTTAATTTCATCTGCTTTTTGTTGATATTGAGCCATTCTTTTTTCAAGTTTATCTAAAAACTCAATTGAGTAGGAGAAGTTATTATCAAATTGTAATGTTTTTTTAAACTCCTTCTCTGCCTCCTCAAATTTTCCATCATCATAAAGCTCAACCCCTTTAGAGTAGTTTAAAACTAAATCAAAATTTTTAATCTCCTTTATTTCAGCCTCTTTTTCAAATGAGTCTGGAAGTTTTGTTTCATCTGTTCTTATAGCTTTTACAATTTTCTTGATTAACTGTTTCTCCATTTTAAAAAATGAGCCCTCTGATCCCTCAACAGAGGCAGAATCAATAATTTTTCCTGTGTCTGTTTCAATAATATTAACATCAATTCTTAAAATACCCTTTATTGTGATAAAAGAGCCTTTTAGAATCCATTTTGCACTAACACCTTTCCCAAGTTTTATTGCTGTTTTTTGATCTATAAAGGCAGTTTTTGATAATTTAATCTCTTTCATTAACTCTTGAAGTTTTTCTCTTTCAACAATTGTTAAACCTTTAACATAAGTTAAATCTGTTGTTAGCATATCTGCTAATCCTTTTCCAAGTGGATTATACTTTTTTAATCCACTATTATTATCAAAGTTAAGAATTGTGATTGCGTTTGCTGAAAAAATAGAAAAAGATATAATCATCATTAAAATAAAAAAAACTGTTCTCATTTTTTCTCCTTATAAAAAAATGATTTAGACTCTTTAATTCCTTTTATTGGGGTAAAGTAGAGACTTTGATTTTGATAAAGATATTCATAGGCAATATATCCTGTTAAAACTTTTTTAACATAATCTCTTGTTTGATTTATTGGAATATTTTCAATAAACTCATCTGGTGGTAAATATCCAAACTCTTTTACCCATCTTTCAATACGTTTCTCTCCCGCATTATATGATGCAGAGGCATAAATTATATTATTACTAAAAAGCTCCATTAGATTTTGTAGATATGCAACTCCTAATGGAATATTAACCTCTGGATTATAAAGGCTCCAAGAGGAGTATAGTTTTACATCTGTAAATTTTCTAACTATAATGGCAGTGGAGTAGAGAAGTTGCATCAAACCATAGGCATTTGAAAATGATTGTGCATTTGGATTAAAAGCACTCTCTTGACGTATAATTGAGTATACAAGAGGTTCTGGAATTGAGAATTTAATTAAACTATCTTTTACCTCTTTTTCAAATGGAGTTGGAAAAGAGATTTTCCAATAATCATAGTTATTTTGGGATGGATAGGAGATATCTTTTAAACCTTTATGTAAAATCCAATGTGCATAAATATCATTATTTTCAATTTTATATAGTTTTGCCAAAAGCATTTTCATTTTATCTGTTATAGTATTTGTCTGTTTTTTATATATATAAAATAGTTCATATTTTGCCAAATTATAAAATTTATATTTAACAAAAAATTTTATATAATCTGGAACTATATTATCATTATATATCTTAAAATAATCATTTTGAGTGTTTTCTGATAGATTATTAAATTCAGAATTTTTGTTTTGATTATTTTCTGATATGTTATTAATCTCAAGATTTTTATTTTGGATTTTTTTCAATATATTATTAAGCTGAATATTTTCAGACTCTATTTTTATTTTAGAATCACTAATGATATCTTTTGATTCTAAAAGTTTTTCATAATTTAAATCAAAATCAGATAAAATATTTTCATCAAGTTTTTTATAAAAATTAGTATCTTTTGTGTGATGTGTAAGAACAATTTTTTGTGAAAAAAATGGTTGATTTAGAATCATATTTGAGTAGTAGGATAGTGGATATTTGTTTATTATTTTACTCCAAAACTCTAAAAATAGTCTCTCTTCTCCAATATAGTAGTATATTTTTCCCATCCAATAAAGAGCCATCTCTTTTCGATATTCACTTTTTGACTCTAACATTATTTGATAATATTTTAGTGATAAATTCCAATCTCCTTTTCTATAAAAATGCCAAGCAGTTTTCTCAATTAGTTCCCATCTGTATGATGAATTTGGATAATCTGTTAAAAAACTATCCAAAGACTCCTCATACTCTTTCTCTTTTCTATAAACAAAATACATGGACAACTCCATATATCGGCTCTCTTCTGAATCAATTTTTTTTGTTTTTTTAAACTGTTTATACTCCTCAAGTTTTCCAAGTTTTTGTAAAACTCTTAATTTCCAAATATGATGTTTTTTATTTGTTGAGGATATAAACTTATCAGCATCTCTATATTTTCTCAAATAAAAATAGTATTTAATTTTATATAGAAAAATAGTGTCATAATAATCTTTATACTCTGTTATTTTAAAATCAAAATAGTCTGTTTTTTCAGAACTTTTATCTGCTTTACTTTTTTTTAAAGAATCTGATTTTTTGTGTAGTTTATTAAATGTATCTCTATTTGTTTCAAAATAGGATATTTTTTGAGATAAATACTCCAAACCCTCTTTATATTTATATTTTTTAAGATAAGAATTTAGTGCTGATTTTGTCTCAATAAATTCGACCTCATAACTATCAAAAAATTTTTGAACATATCCTTTTAAAAGTGGACTCTCTTTATAAAAAGGGTCATCCTCCAGAAGTTTTAGAATAGTTTTTTTTATATTTTCCTTATATTTTTTTCTATATTTAGGAGTTGTTACAAGTTGAAGATAGTTCTCAAGAATCTCCTTTCTCTCTTTTGTTCTTAATGGATGGATTTTCTCTCTTATAATCTCCTCAAGTGCATCAATATTTCTCAAACGGTAGGCACAAGCAGCAAGATAGTAATATTTTGCACCATAAAAATAGTGATTATCGCTGGTTTTTAGAAAAAAATCCTCCGCAAGAGAGAACTCTTTATTATAAAACGCAGACATTCCAGAGAAGTATGTTGCAAAATCAATCATATCACTATTTTTCTCTTTCTGAAAAAACTCTATTGCTAAAGTATGCTGTTTAGAGATAAAAAATAGGTAACCAATAAGAAAATTAATATATTTATCATTTAAAAAATCGGTATTATCAAATTTAGTTGTGTCTGTTATTAAATCAGATTCACTGTTTTTGTTTAGTAGATTTAATTTGTTTTCTTTTTCAGATAAAATAAAGGCTAAACTTTCAAAATTACTATTTTCTAAAAGCTCCCAATAGACTCTATTGTTTTGAAACAGATTAAATAGAGATATAAACCCCAAAAAAAATATAGAGAAAAACATAAAATACCATATAGACAACTTTAATGTTTTATCATATTTTCTTTATCTTTACAATAATTTTACATAGAATAGTTTTTTATAAAAACTCTAAAAAAAGCGATTAAATTTGATTTTTTTTTATAAAATAGTTATTATAAAAATATCTTTTAATGTTTAAGGAGTGTTATGAGTTGGTTTGATTTTGGCAATATGGGTGAAAAAATTTTCACAACACCACAAGAGGCAGAACAAAAAATTAAAGAGCATTTGGAGAGAGAGGTTCACCAATTTACAGATATTGTTGTACGTTTTGATGAGGGACGTGTTCTTCTTGAGGGAAAAGTTCCAACAGCAGAAATTATGGAAGAGGCAATTAAAGTTACAGGTGGAATTGAGGGAGTAGTTGGGGTTGATTCAAGAATTGAGATTGTATCTCCTGTTTCTGCTACTCCAGAACCAGAGTACTATGTTATAAAAAAAGGGGATACTCTTGGGGCAATTGCCAAAAAATATTATGGCAATGTTATGAAGTATAAAGAGCTTTTTGAGGCTAATAAAAATGTTCTTGAACATCCTGATAGAATCTATCCTGGCCAAAAAATTGTGATTCCAAAATTGTAGTTTCTTAATTTTTTATTTTTAAATTAATAGAATTAACTTTTTATAGTAACAGTAGTTTTTCCACTGTTTGTAGATTTTGTTGAAACTTATATGGAACACTCTCTAAAGATGGTTTTGTATCAACTACTTCATTAATAATTTTTTGCAAAAACAACCCTTTCTGAACTTTTTTTACCACAACAGATACAAACGCCCTCCTCTTTTATGTTATTTAGAGGAATACAACGGATTGTAACTTTTAAATCATCTTTAATTTTCTCCTCACAAGCAGAATCTCCACACCAATGAGCCTTCACAAAACCACCATGAATTTCTGGTTTTTCACTATTTTTTGGGGTAAAAAATTTATAAAATTGCTCTTTATCATCAAATGAAGTTATATTTTCATCTCTAAATTTTAGAGCTTTTTGAAAAATATTCTCTTGAATTGAGTCTAATATCTCTGTTATTGATGAGACAAACTCATCAAAAGAGATGGATTTTTTATCTTTTGGTTCTAAATCTCTTCTACCCATAAAAAAAGCTCTACTTTCAAGCTCTTTTTTACCAATCTCTAATCTTATTGGAACCCCTTTTTTGATCCAGTTCCAAGAGCGTTCTCCACCAGATACATCTCTTGCATCAATTTCAAATCTTATTTTTCTATCAAAGTAACGAAGAGATTTTAAAGAGTTTTGTAACTCTGCAATATACTCCATGATTTTCTCTTTATCCTCTTCATTTTTATAGATTGGGATAACTGCAATATGTGCTGGAGCAATTCGTGGAGGTAAAACTAATCCATTATCATCACTATGAGCCATAATAAGAGCACCAATTAATCTTGTTGAAACACCCCAAGAGGTTGTCCAAGCATACTCTAGTAGACCTTCTCGACTTTGATACATTATATTTGAGGCTTTTGCAAATTTTTGGCCTAAAAAGTGCGATGTTCCAGCCTGAAGAGCCTTTTTATCCTGCATCATTGCTTCAATACAGTATGTTTCAACAGCACCAGGAAATCTTTCAGAGGCAGTTTTTTTACCTTTTATAACAGGAATTGCAAGAAAATTCTCTGCAAATTCACCATAAACATCAAGCATTTTTTCTGTCTCTTCTATTGCCTCTAACTCTTTTTCATGAGCAGTATGTCCCTCCTGCCATAAAAACTCTGCTGTACGTAAAAATAGTCGAGTTCTCATCTCCCATCTTACAACATTTGCCCACTGATTGATAAGGATAGGTAAATCTCTATATGATTGAACCCATTTTGCAAAAGAGGCTCCAATAATTGTTTCACTTGTTGGACGAATAATAAGCTCTTCAGTTAATGGAGAAGCAGGTTTTAATCCTCCCTTTCCATCCTGTTCAAGGCGTGAGTGAGTAACAACTGCACACTCTTTAGCAAATCCTTCAACATGTTCTGCCTCTTTTTCAAAAAAACTTTTAGGAATAAATAGGGGAAAGTAGGCATTTTTATGCCCTGTCTCTTTAAACATATCATCAAGAACAAAATGAATATTCTCCCAAATAGAGTATCCCCATGGTTTAATAACCATACACCCACGAACATCACTATTTTCAGCCATATCAGCCGATTTTATAACTTGTAGATACCATTGTGGATAATCATCCTCTCTTGTTGGGGTTATAGCTGTTATCTGTTTTTTCTGTTGTTGCATAAATCACTCCAATAAAACGGTGGATTATAGCATGTTTTTAGATTAAAAAAAATTGTTTTTTAATTTGATTGAGTTTTTTGTGAGAATTATTAAATCTTGGGGTAAG
>DYRY01000216.1 GCA_020718465.1 Anaeromyxobacter dehalogenans
ATAACTCTTTAATTCATTTCGGATTTCATAATGAATCTATGGTTTTTGAGAATTTTATTCCTCCAAAAGAGGCAAAAACTGCTTTTGTTGTTGCAAACTCATGCAAAACAGTTCCTCTTTTCTCTTGGAATAACAACTTTAAAGCTTTTGAAAAGATACAGGAGTCATTTTTAAATGGTTTTATTGGAAATTACTTTGAGATTTATGATGAAATTGGACTGTTTTTTTCAGAAAATTTCTATCATCATCTATTTAAGGGCTACTCATTTCCAGAGGCTCTATTTTTTTCAAGAAAAAAACTTTTTGAAAGATATGGTGAGGACTCTTTAATTTGGGGAAGCTATACACTTTTTGCTCCCTCAGCAGAACCTATTTTAGACTATTTTTTTAGAGATAGAGAAGTAATAAAAAAAAGAGAGAGTCCTAATGAAAACAGTAAGTTATCAATAGAAAATAGTAATTCAAAGGAGAAAAATAAAAAAACTATCTATAGATCAATCACAGCAATTATTATAGTAATTATTGCTGTTTTAGGTTTTATTTTTAGAGATATTTTTAATAACTCTAAAAAACAGAGTAATAGTAAAATAGAGGCAGAAAAAAAAGATTTAGAGATTAAAAATAGTGAAAACAAAAACAACACAAAACTCACATATAAAGCTGTTCAAGATAGTGATTTTGTGAAAGATGATAAAGAAAATTTGAATGAATCAAAAAAAATTGCAATAAATGGAGAGGATAATCAAGAGAAAAATATAAAAAATCCAAACCTAAAAACAGTTGCTATTCTACCATTTGATAACACATCAAAAGATAAAACTATAGAACCACTTAGAAAAGGGTTTTCAGATATGTTAATAACAGATTTATCTGGTATATCTAATATAAACGTTGTTGATAGAGAGGATTTAGAGGCAATTTTTAAAGAGTTACACTTCTCTGAAACAAAATTTATTGATTCAAAAACAGCTCTTAAAGTTGGAAAAATGTTAAGTGCACACTACTTAATGACAGGCTCATTTATGTATATGTTTGGAAAATTAAGAGTTGATGCAAAAATTATTAAAACAGAGACAGGTGAGATTGTTTGGGCAAAAGGTGTAGAAGGGGATTTAGAGGATACCCAAAAATATAGTGAAGCAAAAACTCTTTTTGAAAAAATTCTTTCTGAATATCCAGAGTTTGATTATGCTAAAGGCTATTTAAAATTGATTGAAACTAAGATAAAATGATACTAATTTAAGCTTACACAATAAATCAAATTGCTTTTTATTTTTTATAAATAACAAAAACATAATTTATCTAACAAAACCAATAATAGTCAATATTAAACCAATAACACCAAGAGAGATTCCACCAATATTCATCATTTTTTGTTGAGATTGAAGATCTTTAATTAAAGTATCTTGAGATCTATCTGCAAGATTAAAAGGTTCCTCTTTTTTGTTTGTTTCACCTAAATATAGTCCCTCTGGACTTGGAATTATACCACCAGTTAAAAAAACTTGAAAATCAGTAGGAACAATAGATTCTGATTTACGATGAGCAATAACTCTCTCCTGATTTGTTAATGCAGATAAAAAATTTCCTAAAAAACCTTTATCTTGTTGTTGAACAAGAGTTGTTTCAACTTTTTTATTATGAGCTAAATCATATTTTAATCCAGCAGGATTAACAAGAATCTCACCTGAACTATCCTTAAGTTTAAATTGAGAAAATTTAACATCAGAAGAGCCAGTTCTCCACTCTTTTACTGTTCTTGTTTTTTTCTGAACATTTCCCTCTGAATCTTTCTCTTCATACTGCTCTTTTCTCTCAACTTCATACTCTTCAAGAAGTGAGTAGTAAACACATGGAGTTCCTGAAAGAGGTGCTTTTAGTGGAGATTCACAAACAGTTTTACCATAAACAGCAACATAAGCAAGAGTTTTGTTATCCATTCCATCTAAATCTTTTGCAACTTCACTATAAATATCAAGATGATCTTTAACTGGTTTCACCTCAACAGAACGAAGTGCAAGAATTTTATCTTTTGCTCTAAAGGCAAGAAAAGCAAGAATTGCACCAATAACAATCAGAATAATTCCTAAAATATGCATAAAAACCTCCTAAAAAAGTGGATAATTAAAAAAAATAACATAACTATTCAATAGAAATTTTTTAAATTTAAAAAGAGTAAATTTAAAATTCCAATAATATAGTTACCAATTAATATTTTAAAGCTCTCTTAATAATATTGAAAGCAAATCACTATTATCTTTATTTAGTTTTACTCCCAAAACAAAAACAACTAAATCACCAGAAGATAAATCCTCTGATTCAAGAAGTTTTTCCTCTGCAAAAGTAATAAACTCTCTAAAATCACTAAATTCAGGTGCTATTTTACCAATAACTCCCCATAAAAGTCCCAATTTTGTTTGAGTGTTTTTATTATTTGAGTAGGCAATAATTGGTGCTTTTGGGCGAGTTTTGCTTAATAATAGTGGAGTATAACCACAATTTGTAAGACAAATAACAGCTTTTATTGGAAGAGTTTCTGTTAGTTTTGAAACTGCTTTAGCAACTTCATAGCCACTATGATTTATAAACTCTGGATAGGAGAATCTATACTCTGAAGGTTTCAAAAATATCTCTTCTTCTGTAACATTTAGAATTTGATTCATTGTATTAACAACATGAATTGGATTAACTCCAACAGATGTCTCTCCGCTAAGCATAACAGCATCTGTACCATCTAGGACAGCATTGGATACATCTGTTACTTCTGCTCTTGTTGGAAGAAAATTTTGTGTCATTGAGTCTAACATCTGTGTTGCAGTTATAACAATTTTTCCCATTTTATTAGCTTCTGATATCAAATATCTTTGAATGCTTGGAAGAAGTGTGATATTCATCTCAACACCTAAGTCTCCCCTTGCAACCATAATTCCATCAGAGTACTCAATTATTTTTTTAATATTATCAAGAGCTTGTGGTTTCTCAATTTTAGCAATAATTAGTGGCTTTTTTGTTGTTGGATGTCTGTTTATTAATGCTCTAAGCTCAACAATATCCTCACTATCTCTAACAAAAGAGATTGCAACAACATCAACACCATTATCTAAACCAAAATTTAGATCTTTAATATCTTTTTCTGTTAATGCAGGAATGTTTTTTAGTGGTGAACCTGGAATATTAACCCCTTTATGGCTAGATATCTCTCCACCTTGTATAACAACTGTTTTAAGAGATTCACTATCTTTTTCAACAACTTGAAGAGATATTAATCCATCATTAACTTGAACAAAATCTCCAATGTTTAATTCATCAATTATCTCTGGATATGAGAGTGATGCCTCATTTTCATTACCAACAAAATGACCCTTTTTTAAAGTAAAAAAACTATTTTTCTCTAATAAAACAGGTGATTCAAATTTATCAACTCTTATTTTAGGTCCTTGAAGGTCTAATAGGATTGTTATTGGATAATCTTTTTTCTCTGCCTCCTGACGAACTTTTTGAATTGATTCAAGATGTGCTTGGTGAGAGCCATGTGAAAAATTGAGTCTAAAAGTATCAACACCAGAATCAATTAAACCAGCAATCACATTCTCATCATTTGTTGCAGGTCCCATTGTTGCAATGATTTTTGTTCTTGTTCCTTTTAATATGGAATTCATAAACACCCCTGATTTAAACAGTTTTTATTATATATATTTTTTTCTAAAAAAACAATTTTTTTATTATTTTTCAATAATCTATTTTGTTTTTAAATAGGGCGAACGCATAAGAATTAAAGAAAAACTTTAAAAATAAATGATAAAAGTTATAATAGAAATATCAGGAAGAGGAAAGGAGAAAGAGGAAGA
>DYRY01000217.1 GCA_020718465.1 Anaeromyxobacter dehalogenans
TCTAAAAACCCAAAAATATGTTATATTATAACCTATTTTTTCTAAATTACAATATTTTTATAACTCTTGGTAACTGTAAAATGTGTATTTTAAGATTTTTTCTAATTTTTACTATTTTATTTTGCGAATATACAAAAAAAAACTAATTTATAAAAAAAATCATTTTTTTTCATTTTTCTATTTTATTTTTTTCTAAAAGAGTGTAAAATAAGTATGCAAGAGGTTTTCTATTTTTAGGGAGTCTATTTTTATGGCTGAGAACACATCCATGGTCTCTGTTGCAAAGGCAAAAGAGCTTATTGAGGGCGGTTTTGCAACAAAAGAGGATTTTAAAGGTCATTTGAAGTTTTGGTTTGAGAATCTTAAAATTTCAGAGGCAAGAGTTTTAACAGAGTTAGGGCTTGCAACTAAATCAGATTTTAGGGATAAAATAAAAATCTGGATTGAACAGGCAAGACCAATTGAGGCAAAATCTATGGTTTTGTCTGGATTTGCAACAAAAGATGATTTTAAACATAAAATAAAAGATTGGATCAAAAACGCAAGCATATCTGAGGCTAAACTGTTGATTCAGGCAGGTTTAGCAACAAAAGCCGATTTTAAAAATTCAGTAAAAAAATGGGAAAAAAGCACAACAGTAAAACAGTTAAAAGATCTTCTTGAGCTTGGTTTTGCAACAAAAGAGAGCTTTTTAGAGAAAATTAAAAAATGGAAAAATGTTGAACTAACAGAAAAAAATAGAGAGTATCTTGATAATATTATTAATTTTATTGAATCTAATAGTGGTGAATTTTTTAACAAAAACTCTGAAAATCAAGATGAACTAAAAGATAAAAAAAGTAAACAAAAAGAGATTTTGAATAAAACTAATTTATCTCAACATGTAACAAATCAAGATGCTTTTGATAAAAAAAGTGGTAACTTATTGCCAAATAAAACCCCATTACTACCAAAAGAGAAGGGAAAATATGATAAACTTTGGTTAAAAATGCTCTCTTTAACTGTAAACTACTGTGAAAATCAGGTAACTAAACCAAGTTTTGAGATTGCTATAAAAAAAATTGAGGAGCAGTATAAAATATCACTTTTTATACTTTATGAGTGGGTTCCAAAATCTAATAATGCTGATTTCATAAGAGCAATTAATAAGTTTTATGTTGAATTTAAGTCTCAACAAAAAATGGGATTGGATTTTAAAAAATTAAAGTTTGATGATCCATATATTGAAAAAATTCTTGAGATTGCAAGAAAATCGCTTCAAGATGAGTTAAAAAATCTTCAAAAAGAGGATGATGTTGTAACTCCAAAAACATCTGATGATGGACCTAAAGTTATTAAAATAATGAAAAGAAAAAAGGCTGAAGTTGATGATGAGGGAGAGGTTGTTGTTGAAAAAGAGATAAAAACCATAAAATCTAAAGATATTGGTGAGGATGAGCTAAATCTTAAATGGAAGTCAACTCTTTTAACAACACAATTTGATTCATCAATAAATAGTCAAAAATTGTTAGAAAGAGATAACAATTTTAGAGCAATTTTAAATAATGTTAAAAATATTAGGATTTATTTGTCTATTTTTACTCCAAATTATAAAGGGGATAAAAAAATAAATACTCCAGCAGTAACAGGTTTTATTTGGGGTGGAGATGGTGTTGATTACCTTATACTTCCACGAGTTGAAACTGTTAAAAAATTGGGCATTAAAGATGTAAGAAATTTTCTTCTAAGTGACAAATTAATCCCTTTTATTATGCCAATTAATCTATCAAGCACAATTCAAAATAGAAAAAAATCTAACACATCAGTTTTTTCTGAAAATTTTGAAAAAGAGATGATTATTGAGGCTTTAAAAACAGTTTTTTTAACATTAATTCCAGAAAATAGAGCTGATTTAGGTGTTGAGATTTTTATAAATACTCAAAATCTCTCTGAATTAGATAGAGAGTTTTTTAATAGAGATATTTTTAGTGAACTAAAGGATTTTAAAAAGAGATCAATCATTGATATTTTCAAAAAACTTGGTGCAACAAACTCTCAAAAAGATTTGAAAAAACTTGTTGATATAATATCTCCAAAAGAGTTTAAAAACTTAACAATTGAGGATAAAAACACTCTATATAGCAGAGCTATAAATCTATCAAAAAATTTAGAAACAGTTCTCTCTCCAAAAGAGTTTAAAAATATAAATATTAGTTTTAAAAATATAAATTTTGAGTATATGAATTACTGTGAACTTTTACAGTATCTACTTCAGGAGCAATTAGAGTGTGATTATAGTAAAAGAAGTATAAATTTAACACTTTTGAGAGGCTATATTCCGCTATTTAATGGCTCTTTTGAGTTGTTAAAATCTTTTGTAAATTTTAGTAGTGATTTTGATTTAGATAAACTTTTTAGCTTTATTGAGAACTATTTTGATAATGAGAGTTATCATATTTTTATGGGGTGGATTAGAGGCTCAATTGACTCTGATGTTAATTTAAAAATAAAACTTATCAACTATTTAGAGAGTAGATTTTTGGTTAAAAAAGCTCTATCTCAAAGAGATTTAGAGTATTTTGAGGAATTTTATCCTGTTTTAGTCGATATGTTAGATAGTTTTCCACCTATAGTTAAACTTTTAGCTGTTTTGCTAAAAATTAAAAGCTCAAACTTTGGCTCAATAGAGGATAATGATGAGAATTTAGTTAGTGAGTATTTAAAATCAAGAGATTCTGTTTCAAAAATGGGGTTAGTGGATTTTCTTATTGATTCTGATTTAGAGGCTGCTAATCTGTTTAACAATATATTCTCATTCAACTCATCAATTAAAATAGACCTTAATAATATAACATCCTCTGAGTTTAAAAATCTTAAATCAGATTTAAAAGGAAAAATATTGGGAAGTTTTGCTAAAAGTTCAACAATTTTAAAAGATTTTGAGAGAGGGATTCAATTTTTTGAACAGGCTTTAAAAGAATTTAACATTAGTAGTAATTTTATAGAGCAAGATAGAGTGAAATTATACTATCTTTTTAACACTCTTGAGAATAGGAGTAGTAAAATTTCTAAAAATAGTTTTATAAATGAATTTAAACTATTTTTTGCCCCAGTTAAGGAGATAGCAATTGATTTTGCTCTTTTTAAAAAGGGTGATGAGGCTGAAAAATATCATCTTTTTTTAAGAGCTTTGTATGAGTGTTCAGAGTTATCAGATATTAAGGAAATATATCTAAAAGAGTCTAAAAAATGGAAAGCTTTATCTTATCACCCTTGGCAGATTATATCACTTTATAACTCACTACTTATTTTTGATAAAGATAGAAATTTATCATTTAAATGGCTTATAACATCTCTTGATATTTGTGAAAATCATATTAATTCAAGATTAATGGCTCTTTATGGTGGAGTTATCTCAACAATTGGTGCTGTAATGTTTTCTGAAAAAATACTCTATTTTAGAAAATTGGCAGACATTTTTTTTAGAGGTTTTGAGGATAATTTTTACATGAAAAAATATATTATATCTCTTTCTGAAAAACTTACTCTCCCTGAAGAGCATAGTGTAGATGATATATTAACACTTCTACCATTTAACTATAGATAATCTCTTCTTTCAAAATAAAAAAAATATAAAAAAAAACTCTTTTTATCACTTTTTTTAAGTTATGCAAGAGGTCTAATTTAAAAATAGGTTTCAACTTTTTCGACTGAAATATTTAACATTTCTGCAATTTTCTCTTTGCTAACTCCTGATGATAGTAACATTTTAATAAAAGTTTTACGCTCTTTCTCTTTTTCTAAACGCTCTTTTTCAACTTCTTTGGTTTTCTCTTCAACTTCTTTGGTTTTCTCTT
>DYRY01000218.1:0-1925 GCA_020718465.1 Anaeromyxobacter dehalogenans
AAAAATATTATAAAAAAATAGTTATAAATATTATTAAAATAATAATACTTCTTTAGAGTATAACTTAGATTTTTTGATTTATCAAATAGAAAATTTAAATCTATTCAAATTATGATTTTTTAAAAAGTCTGTTTTTTTATATAAAAACATCTTTTTTCCCTATTTTAAATAAACTCACCGAAATATTTTTCGTAAGTTGATTTGAATCGATTTGCTTCATCTATTTTTTGATGTTTAGAGTAGCCTTTTATAAGAATTTCAAGTTTTTTTTGAAGCATATCTAAAGCACTCTCTTTATGGTTTTTGGATAAAACTCCAGAATCTATAATTTTTTGAAGAGAAACTATTCGATAGCTATCAATTCCCCACATTGAGGATAGTTGATCCTCATGACCACCAAATTTTTTAATCAGAGGTGTATTGATAAAACCAACCTCAAAAAAAGGTGTAATCCGAAGCCATAAATCGTAATCTTCACCAGCAGGAAGCTCCTCATCAAAAACTCCAACACTCTCAAAAACATCTTTGTGAATAGTAACTGCTGATGGTGAAATTAGGCAAAGTGGAAGCATTTTTTCAAAAATCCAACCACCAAATTTCTCATGAATTTTTCTTTGATTAACAAAAACCCCTTTTCGATACCAAAGCTCATTTGTGTGAATGATTTTAATTGTTGGATTCTCTTTCATAAAATTATACTGCATCTCAAGTTTTTTCGGAAGCCACTGATCATCTGAATCTAAGAAGGCAATCCACTCTCCCAATGCTTGTTTTATTCCATAATTTCTAGCAGATGAAACCCCTCCATTCTCTTTTTTTAGATATTTTATATCTGGTTGAGAGATACACCAACTCTCTGTTTGGTCTGTTGAACCATCATCAACTACAATTAGTTCAAAATCTTTAAAACTCTGATTTAAAACAGATGAAACAGAGGTTTTAAGATACTCTAATCTATTATATGTTGGTATTATTACAGAAATTAACATAAAAAAAACTCCAAATAAAAATCGATTCTATCAATATTTTAAAGAAATTACAAAAAAAATATAAGCAATCTCTATTTTTTTCTAAAATAAAAACAAAAAAATAACTATTTTAAATTTTTTAAAAAAATTAAAAAAAGTTGGAAATAAAATTGTTACTATGTTATCATACATTAATCTGGAGGGAAAGATGAGAGAATTTTTAACATTAATTATAGTTCTACTTACAGTTTTATCAGGAAATCTTTTTTCAGAGTATCGTTTAGGGCAGTGTTTAGAGATAAAAGAGAGTGAAATTGGTTCTAATTTAGAGGATATTGTTAAAGATGTTTTTTCAAAAAGATTTGAATCTAATGATGACTCTATTTTTGCTAAAAAATATTTAGATAACTATTGGAGTGAAGCAGATGTTGATAAAAAAATGGATGCAATTATAGATGAGGAGATTAATAAACTCTCCAATGATACAGGATTTTGGTCAAAAGTTTACTCAACACTCTCAACAGATGAAACAAAGGAGCTTTTTATAAAAATCACAGAAAATATTATAAAATCAGAACAATTTAATACTATTATTAATACTTCGAGTGAACAACTCTCTAAAAAATCAATAGAAACATTGGATAAAGATATTAAAGAGGGAAATCAGTTAAGTTTTAAATGTCTTTCAGAGTTTATTGCAGAGAGATATACATCAAATATCGAGAGAAGTTTTATAAGTTATGTTAGTTCAAAAACTCTTTCAGATGAGGAGTTAAGAAAGTTTGATGTTGATTCATCCAGCCTTGAAAGTGAACATAAAAAACTTGAGTATCTTAGGGATAGTGTATTAATTTCTATTGGTGCAACAGTATCTAAAAAAATAGTTGACAAAATAGCTCTAAAAATTGCAAAAAAGGGAGGAATGCAACTATTATCAAAAGGTTTAGGGTTTTTTAG
>DYRY01000218.1:2025-3816 GCA_020718465.1 Anaeromyxobacter dehalogenans
AAATTGCAAAAAAGGGAGGAATGCAACTATTATCAAAAGGTTTAGGGTTTTTTAGTGGAGTTGGTGCGGTTGTTTCTATTGGATCTATTGCTTGGGATTTGTGGGACTCAAAAGATGGTTCATTTCCATTAATATCTAAAGAGTTGAAAACAGGTGAATTTAAAACTAATATTAAAAAACTTATTGTTGAGAATATAGAGAGCTCAATAAAAGAGCAAATTCAACTAATCTCTAAAGATGTAGTTCTAAATGTTCAGGAAAAATGGGTAGATTTTAAAAAAGAGTATCAAATATTACTATATTTTATAGGTAAACATGAGAAATTCAAAGATTTAACAGATAGAGTTCCAAATAATGAGGTTAACGATTTTATCAAATCTTTTAATATAATATATAGCTCAATTGGTGAAGTTGATATTGTAAGTATGTTAGATCATGAGAACTTAAAAGAGATGTTGTTAAAAAAATACTACAGAACACTTATACTTAAGCTGGACTCTATGAAAGTTAACATTAATGATTTAAGATTACTTCATAAAACTCTTCTTGAACTTGATGGCTCAATGATTAAAATAAAAAAGTTTATCCTAAATTTAACAGATTTTAATGATGTTGAGATATTTAGTGGCTGTTTAAGTAGTGTTATTCAAGATTATGAGGATAGAAAAATTGCAGGTAAAAATATAATGGAAACACTAAAAGAGTCAAATTCAGTACTTAATATTGATGTAAGTATGATAAATATTGTTTTTGATTATGATTTAAAAATCTGTAGAAAGTAAAAAAAATAGTAATTTCGACTAAACGTTTATAGGAGGATTTTATGATCACAGTAAAAAATCTTGTTATATCTTTTTTATCTCTTTTAATTAGTTTTAATGTTGTTGCTCAAGAGATAGAGGTGATTGATATTGAAAATGATTTTATAGTTGGTATAGAGGAGAGATGTAAAAATCTTGACAAAAAAACTATTCAACTTGAGTTAGATTTGATTATAAAAGAGACACTTGCTATAAATCTTTATGGATTGAAAAATTTTTCTAACAAAAACAGCTCTGATAATCAGTTTTTTATTAAGAATATAGTTTATAGTCAGTGGGAAAAAATTGATGCAGACTCTATATTTGATAAAATTGTTGAGAAAGAGGCAAATAGTTTAAGAGATCAATCTAGTTGGATTGGAAATATTTTTTCAACTTGGAATAGTGAAGAGTCCAGAAAACTTGGAGAGAAATTTAAAGAGGGGATTTTTGAAAACTCAAAAGAGTTTGAAAAATTGGTGGAGAAACTAAATAATCTTGTTATTGAAAATCAGGTTGAGGCTATAAAAACTGCTTTAAGTGAGGCTGAAAGCAATGCTATCAAATGTTTATCAACATACACATCATATAGTTATGGAAAAACTATTTCAGAGCTTATTAAAACAAGAGCAATTGATGACTCTTTGGAAACAAAAGATATTGAGAGTGGTGTTAAAACTATTGACAATCTAATTTTAAAATATCATAAAACTTTACTTTTAGGATTAGGGAGTGCTTTTGCTTTTAATAAAATTAAAAACTCTATTCATTTTGGAGTGAAAGGTTCTAATATTGCTATAAAAACAGATGGCTCGACTAATAACCCCACAAAAAATATAGAAAATTCAGGTAATAACACAAAGGCAATAACAGAACTCTCTGATGATGCTGTAAAATCGGTTCAAGTTGTTTCTAAAAATGTTACAAAAGAGGTAACATCAAAATCTAGTAAATTTTTAGGATTTATAAAGGGGGGAACATCTAAAGTTAT
>DYRY01000219.1 GCA_020718465.1 Anaeromyxobacter dehalogenans
AAAAATATAAAAAAAACTCTTTTTATCACTTTTTTTAAGTTATGCAAGATATCTACTATTTTTAATAATATCTACAAAAATAGTATAAACATTATAACTTTAAAGATTTAATTCTGCAAGTGAATATGATATAAATTACTTGATAATTAACCAACTTATTAATTCAAAATTGGAATTAGTTGTAATTTGATTATCAAAAGGAAGAATTTGTGCATTTCTATTGTTTATAATAGAATTAACCTCCTGTTTCTCAATAGATTCTGATATATTAGAGATTGAGTTTTCTAAAAGAGAGCTATAGATATCTAGATTTTCATAATCACTTGTTTCCTTTTTAAAAATCTCCTCTAACATTTCAGATGCCTCTTTTTTGTCTTTACAAAGTAATCTATATATATCTAAAATCTGTTTTGACTTTATATAGTTATATTTAATCTCTCCATTATCTTTAGCATAAACTAAAAAGTATGGAGTTAGTGGATTTAGTTTTTTAAAATCATTTTTATTATCTATTTTTAAACAAAAAATAGTTCCAGATGGAATAATATCTCTATATTTTTCATCTTTTTTATCTTTTTCCCTTTCAACAATTGCATATACCCCTTTTGGAGAGTTATCACTGATATTTTTATTAATTTTTATAAAATTAGATAAATCTACCCTAAAATCATCTAATGTAAAATCACTTAATGAGACACTATTTTCAAAATCCTCAATATTAAGAATCTCATTTTTCATTTTTTTTAACTGATTTTCTCTATAATTAATAGAGCTTTCAATTTCATGAGTTCCTAATATAGAGTTTTCACCAGTTGAGGCTATATTAACTAAAATCATTCTTGTTTCAACTCTTGTTTTTAGATTTATATAACTATCAAAATCCTCTGTTGGCCAAAAATTTATCATTTTAATTAAACTATTTTTACTCCCTAATCTATCAATACGACCAAATCTTTGAATTATTCTAACAGGATTCCAATGTATATCATAATTTATAACACAGTCACAATCTTGTAAATTTTGACCTTCAGAAATACAATCTGTTGCAATTAAAATATCAATCTCTCCATTTTGTGGCATTGATCTCATTTTATCTCTATTTTTTGATATAGGTGAGAAATTAATTAAAATAGAGTCAAAATTGCTCCTACTCTTTAATTCAAAATTTGTTTTACAACTACTTCCTCCTGTAACAATAGCAGAATAAAGATTAAAATTCTCAAAAATATAATCTTTTAAATTATCATAAAGATACTCTGCAGTATCTGCAAAAGCTGTAAAAACTATAATTTTTTTATTGCTTCCATTAAAAGGATTCTCAATTTTCTCTTTCATGATATCTTTTAACTCTTTTAATTTTCCATCTCTATCTGAAGTTATTGCCTTTGATAAATTAAGAAGGTTTTCAATCATATTTTTATCTTTTTTTAAATCTGTTTTCCAAGAGTTGATATCAATATGTTTTAGATTAAACTTCATTTTCTTTCCAACTTGAAAATTTAACTCCTCATTTTCATCAATTATATCCTCATCAATATCTTTAAAAGGGTTTATATCACCTTTAAAATTCTCATCTTTAAATTTCTCACTTTCAAACTCTATTATTTCAAAAAGTAGATCTTCAATTTTTTTTAAAGTGTTTTCAAGTGTTTTTGAGAATGAGTGTATTGAACTCTCTAATCTTTTTAGAAAATTTATTTTCATCATTCCAATAAGATAGTACTCATTGCTACTCTGCTCATTAAAAGATTTTTTATCTTTTATATTATATTTAGCTTTAAATTCATCATAAACGTATGCAGATGGATTATATAATGATAGTTTAAATTGATCTATTATCTCATCTATTTTTTCAAATGAAAGGAATTTATCATCTAAATCTATTTCAGAATAAATAGATAGAGGCTCTAATCTTACTGGAAATTTTCCAATTTTATCTAAATCATAATATTTTTCAATATGTTTTCTTGAACGTGCAATAGTTAACTCATCTAAAAGTTTTAGAAATGATATGTTTAGTTTTGAAATTAAATCTTTAACAGAGTTTTCTGTTTTTGCCCATGAGTTAAAATCTGATTGAGCAACTCTCATTATCTCATTAACACTATTTATATCAATGGATTTAAAAAAATTATCATTTTCACCTGTAATAATATTTATTTGATTTTTTAAATCTTTTAAATCATTATTAACAGGTGTTGCAGAGAGAAGTAGAGTTTTTGTTTGAACCCCACTTTTAATTATATCCTCAATAAGTTTATCATATCTACTTTTTCTGATGATATCTCCATTTTCATCTCTTCTACTTCTTGTATTATTTCTAAAATTATGAGACTCATCTATAACAACTAAATCATAATTTCCCCAATTTATATTTTCTAAATTTATATCTCCTGTATAACCTGTATCTCTTGATAAATCGGTATGAGATAAAACATCAAAAGAGAATCTATCTTTTACAAAGATGTTTCGCTCATCATTGTTTCTATAAATAATCCAATTCTCTCTAAGTTTTTTAGGGCATAACACTAAAACTTTATAGTTTTTTAGCTCAAAATATTTTATCACTGCTAAAGCTTCAAATGTTTTTCCTAAACCAACAGAGTCAGCAATAATACAACCATTATATTTTAATATTTTATTTATTGCACTTTTAACTCCATCCTGTTGAAAATCAAATAGTTTATTCCATATTAATGTGTTATTAAAATTTAGATTTTCATCTGGCAATTGAAGAGTATTTTTTCGATAATCACTAAAAATATTATATAAAGTTAAATAGTAAATATATTCAGGAGAGTTATCTTTATAAAGAGTTTCAATATATTTTAAAACCTCTTTTTTCACATCTTGAACAGTATCATTTGATTTATTCCATATCTCATCAAACCATTTTTTTAAATTAATAGTATCTCTCTTTGAATCTATCTCAATATTTAGTTCAATATTCTTACTATTTCCAAATCCTAAACCAGAATAAGTAAAATTAGAACTTCCAACAAGGGCAATAGGATCTCTATCTTTATTTTGAATGTAATAAATTTTTCCATGAAGAAAATTTGGTTTTATCATCGATTTTATATATACATTACTTTTTTTTATCCATTTATAACACTGTTGAGCAACAAATTTCTGTTTTAATCTATTTTTGATTGATATTTTAAATGTATTATCCTCTATTTCAAACTCTTTTTGAGGTAATAGTTCTGTTTTCATATTTTTTATAAATGTTGGTTCTCCAAAAAGGAATTTAAACTCTTTTGTTTTATTTAGAGAATCTTTTAATTCATTAAAAGCATATATTGTAAAATATGCGGAAACAATTGATATCTCTGCATCATCTTTAATACTATTTTTTAAAAAATCTCCCACTTTTTTTTTAGTGATATAGTTATCAATAATTGGCTCAAACATATTTTTCTCCATATCAAAATCGTGCTGATTATAAAATAATTTTTTTTTCATTGCAAACAATATTATAAACAGTTGCAAACTTATTTCCTCTATTTTGACTGATTATCTTAGTAGAATATGATTAATTATTATAAAAATTAAAATTTTTTCTTAATAATAATCATAAGAATCCTTGTGAGTTAAACGCCACCCATTAGAATATTCACATTTATATACATTCAAAGACCAGAATCTCTCCTTTATAATATTACAATAAAAATTATATATCATTTATACTACTCAATCTACTATAAATATATTTATATATCCTTTCCAAATCAAAATTCAACAATCTTTTTTGTTTTTTAGTAAATTAATAAAAACCATTAGAACTAAATTCAAAATATATTGATTTT
>DYRY01000220.1 GCA_020718465.1 Anaeromyxobacter dehalogenans
CCCCTTGTCAAGTAAAAAGTTTATTACAAAATACAAAAAATATTGAATATTTTATAAAAAAAGCTGTCTAAAACGGTTTTTTCTAAAAAATTTAATAAATGGTGTTGACAAAATACAATAAATACTATAAATTGTGAATGTTATAGAGGTGTAATATGTGGAGTAACTTAGAACAAATATTTAAAAAATATACAGATAAATCTCAATCTGATTATCAGATTAAACATTTTGTTAGAGAGAAAATAGATCAAGCTTTTAAAGCATACTTTAAAAAACTTGGAAAGTATCAAGAGGATAAATTTCAACGAGATAAAGTTGCAGTTTTAAGAGATGAGTTAAGGGTTGATGAGTATACAGCCTATCATATCACAAACACTCTCGAAGAGATGAAGTTAGATTCAAATGGAGAGGCGATTTTTCCAACAAGAGGAAAAAATATTCCAGAGGAGCAACTGTATAAAATTTTATCATATCTTGGGGTGGATTTATATTGGTTTTTTATAGAGCCTTTAGAAGCTCATGTAAAATTTAGTAATACAGAATCAGATTTTAAAAGAGAGATTCCAACAGATAATAGTGTTAATATTCCAATATTTGAAAAAATAGAGGATTTTTCATCTGGAAACTATATATCTCAAAACTTCTCTATTGAGCTTTTAAGATTTATATCTAAAGAGTATATTGTAAAAAACGATTTTCATCCAATTTTTAGATATCCACACTATGCTTGGATAAATGTGAATGGAGAGTACTATCTTTCAAATCTTTGGGAGCAGGAGTTAAAAGAGGGAGAGTTTCTTTTTTTCTCTCAAAAAGATGGTAAAATTGTTTTTGAAAAAATAGAGGATTTATTTAAGTTTAAAACAGAAAACAAAATACAACTTGGAAGAGTTTTAGCAAAATTAACAAATTTCAAGAAATAGTAATAGCTTTTTTGAACTAAAATTATAACAAATAGATAAAAATATACTATTTTGCTCTATTTTATAAAATCCTCTAAAAAAAACTCCATTGCTTTTACATCACTATCATTATAGCTCTCTTTTAGGTTTTTTTCCTCTAAAACAGGTATTTTAAAATATTGATAAAATCTACGAATAGCTTCAATAATAGAGGGTGAAAAACAGTGTTCTCTATCCATAACTGTTATTATAAACTCCATATTTATCTCATTTTCTGATAAGTTTGATAAATCTAAGGAGCCAAAAATTGGCATTGATATATTTTTTTTCTCTTTAGGAAGAGTTGACCATTTATTAAGTAGATGAGCATCTATTAATCCAGCTATTTTAACTAATTTTAACTCTAAAGGAAAGTGTGGATAATCTGTTATAAACTCCTCATCTTTACTTTTTAAATCATTCGACATTTTCTCAATATTCCCTTTCAGACTATCTCTTAATGATTTTATATTTTCATAGAAATCATATAATGTTTTGTGAAAATTATCCAGTTTTTTTGGATCTTTTGAGAGCTGTTTTATTGCCTCCTTTCTTTTATTCATCAAAATAGATGCTGTTACACCAACTCCTGCCCCAATAATTAAACCTGAAAGAAAATTTTTTAGAAAATTATCAACATTCATAACTACCTCTATATAAAGTAAATATACCATATTCTTATATTATGATAATATTTTTTAATATTATCCTCTGTTTTTATAACAAAAACTGTAAAAATTATACATATTTTTTGTTTAAAAATCAAAGTTTAAACAGTTATTACACATCTATTAATTTTAATTAATATTTTGGAGTAAAATTTATTCTTTTATTTCTAACATAATTTGCCTTATAGAGATACTTATGATATGATTGTAGATGGTTGTATTTTGGTTAGATATGAAAAAAATTGTAAATATGATTTTAATATTTATCTCCCAATTCATAATTTTGTATTTTGTTGCTTATTTTTTATCAGTAGTAGTTGAGATATCAAAAGAGAGAACTTTTTTTGCTATTTATGGTATCTCTCATTTTATTATTACAGTTTTTATATGGTTTCTTTTTAGATATTATGGTAAAAAATATTTTTCGAATAGAGTTTTTTGGAAAATTATCTCTATTTTAGATATGATTATTGTTATTATTATTCCAACTTTATTTTTTATTTTAGTTTTAGGTGGTTTTCCTTTTGTTGTTGGAGTAAGATAGTTTTATAAATAAAAAATTATTAAAATAATTTTTATTTTTTTTTTAGTTTTGAAAGAGGTTGATTAACTTTATTTAAAGGAGTTTTATGGATAACTGTATTTTTTGTAAAATCGCTTTTAATCAAATTTTAACAGAAAAAGTTTATGATGATGATGAAGTTTGTGCATTTAATGATTTAAATCCACAGGCTCCAACACATGTTTTAATTATTCCTAAAAAACATATTGCAACTATTTCTGAATTGGAGAGTGAAGATAGCTATCTAATCGGTAAGCTCACAATGGTTGCACAAAAAATTGCAAAAGAGAGAGGTTTAAATAGTGGTTATCGATTAGTAATGAATTGTAATGAGGATGGAGGTCAAACTGTTTTTCATATTCATATGCATCTTATGGGTGGAAGAGAGTTTGGTTGGCCAGCAGGATAAAAATGAATAAAAAAATGGAGTCTCTAAACAAAGCTTTATTAGAGGATTTTTTAAAAAAAAAGTGTGAAAGGTTTACAAATTTCGTTTAATAAAAGCTACAAACATTTAAAAGTCTACTCATTTTTAGAGATATTTAACATAAAAAACTACTTTTTATACATATATCTATTTTTATCTTTTTTTGTATATATCCTGTTTGTGAAGATTTTCTTCCCAAATATTGATGAATATTACTATTTTGGAGTTAGAGTATCCCAATATTTTCGTAAAACTGCCTCTTTTGCTGGAGTGGTGATAGGTTTTTTTATTGCTATTTTACCAAATGATAGTGCACTTTTTTGGTGGTTGGAGAAAAAAAGATGAGTAATATTTTTTGTTTTAATAATTATTAAAAAACAAACTATAATATTAAAAAGATACTCTTTCAAGTAATATTGGGCAATCAACAAAAGGGTTTCTGTTTTTTTGGATTCTCTCAATACTATCATTTCTATCAAGCTCTTTTTGGGAAACAGGATCTACAATATGCCACTGTTTAAAAATCTGAGATTGTCCTGCACTATTTATAAAATTTGATGGGTTGTTATATCTTATTGCAAAATAGAACATTGCTCTTGCAACATCCCCTTTATGTTGGTTTGCTGGTTCAAAAATAGTTGTTCCATTACTATTATCCCCACGTTTACTACAGTATGTTTCATCATCATTACAATAGAGATCAACATCATCACTTACTACAACTCCAAAAGGTAAACTTCCTCTTGATGAGTTAACACTTGAGTTTGTAGGAAAAAGATGATGAATATCTGATTTTGCATCCCCATCAGCACCCATACTTTGTGGCCAAGTGTGTTCACAATTAATAGAGTTATCCCAAAGACCAGTATAAACACACATAACCCGACCATTAACATTATCTATATCATCATACATATAATTTCTTGCACTACTATAGCCAACACCATCATAATTTAAACCAGTTATTCTTCTTAGCTCTGCTTTAAGCTCATTTCCTGATAAATCTAAAGCTGATTGATATCTTAAACAACCTGTTGGAATAGTTTGAACAACACAAACTCCATTCTCTAAAACATATCCATCATCACAAGAGCAAGTAAACATTCCTGCCTCATTACCAGTTGCAACACAGATTGTTCTATTTTCTTCGCTACATGGATTGTTTTCACATGGATTTACAGTTTCAACACAGTTAGAGCCTTTTA
>DYRY01000048.1 GCA_020718465.1 Anaeromyxobacter dehalogenans
CTCAACATGAATAGAGGAGTTTAGCATGTTTCGAGGTTATGCAAGATGTCTATTGTTAAATAAAAATTAAAAAATCTTTATTTTTCTAAACCATTAATATGTCTATTGATTTTTTATAAGATTAGTTAACTGAAAAATATATATTTATGTAAGATTAGAATCTAGTTCAGGTTCAAAAAATGGATGCTCTCTTATCTCTCCTCTTCTTATTGATAAACAAACTGTTTTATTTAGAGCATTTAGAATAAGAGTCTCCTCATCTAAATTTTTTTCCTCTTCTGATATAAATTTTAGACTAGATTTTGTAATAGGATTTTTGGGTGCAAAAAGAACACAACAATCATCAAATGGACGAATTGATATCTCAAAAGTTCCAATATTTTTTGCAATTGCAGTTATCTCATTTTTATCTGAACCAATAAGTGGTCTTAGAATAGGCAATTGTGCAACTTGATCTACTGCAGTTATATTTTGAATTGTTTGAGAGGCAACTTGACCAATACTATCACCAGTTATAAATGCTTGTGTTTTTGTTTTTTCAGCTATTTTATTCGCAATTCTCAACATATAACGTCTACCAAAAACAGTTGCATAATCATCTCTACAGTTTTTTTGAACCGATTTTTGAATCTCTGTAAAGTGAACAATATAAAGATCAATAGCATTATTTTGATACTCTGATAAAACTGTTGCAAGCTCAACAACTTTCTCTTTTGCCCCTTCTGATGTGTATGGTGGAGAGTGAAAGTATACAGCATTAATTTTTATCCCTCTACGAATCATTTTGGCTCCTGCAACAGGAGAATCGATTCCACCAGAGAGGAGAAGTGTCATTGTTCCGCTACTTTTAACTGGTAATCCATCAATACCTCTTGTAGTATTTAAAAATATAAGAGCCTCTTTTTGGTGAATCTCTATTCCAAGGGTAATTTCAGGATTTTTTAGATTAACATAGAGATTTGGAAATTGTGGTAAAACTGCTTGTGATACTTTTTGAGATATTTCAGGAGATTTAATTGGAAAATTTTTATCACTTCTTTTTGTTTCAACTCTAAAGGAGGTTTTTGTGATGATGTTTAACTCATTTAACATCTCAACCCCTTTTTTTGTAATCTCATCCAAATCAAGAGTGGTTGGTGTTGCAACAGAGAAACTTGTTACTCCAGGAACTTTTTTAAGTAAAGAGCAAATTAACTCCTCTTGTTCATAATTTACAATGTACATACGTCCATGCTCTCTTTTAATGGAGCATTTAATCCCTTCCAAAGTTCTCTTAATGTTATTCACTAAAAGCTGTTCAAAAAGATGCCTATTCCCTTTTTTAAGAGCAATTTCAGCATATCGAATCATAATTCTTCTATTCATAAAAACCAATCCTTTAAAGTTAATATAGCAATTTTCTGTTTAAAAGAATAAAAGAGGTAAAATATAAAAATATTCTTGATATTTTATGATTACAAGTACTCTTTTATTTAGATATTTGCTATAATCATCACTGATTATCAATTTTCACTTAAATTTAAATCTTTTTTATACTTCTCCATCTTTTTTGTAATCCGCTGATATTTTAGTTTTGAGATATAATCAATAAAAAGTTTTCCATTAAGATGATCTATCTCATGTTGAAGAGCTATTGCAAGCATTCCATCTGTTTCTATTAGAAACTCTTTCATATTTATATCAAAAGCTTTAACAACAACTTTTTCATGTCTTGTAACTTTTTCATAGATTTTAGGAACACTTAAACATCCCTCTTCAAACTCAACATATCCTTCAGCAGAGATGATTTCAGGATTGATGTATACTATAGGGTTTTTCTCTTTTGTTTCATCCCCAGCATTAATATCAATAACAACAACTCTTTTTAAAACACCAACTTGAGGAGCTGCTAATCCAACCCCATCACGTTCATACATTGTTTCAGTAAAATCTTTTAAAAACTTTTTAAACTCATCTGTTATTAATGTAATTGGTGCTGATATTTTTCTTAATCTTGCATCTGGATGGATAACTATATCTAAAATTGCCATCAAAACTCCATAAAAATAGTCAAAAAACATTTTTATTTTTCTAAATTTTTAGTTAATTTAAAAAAAATAGTTTTATTTTAAGTAATAGTTTTATTTTTTAATCACCATTTAAAGACAAGTAGTATTTCTCTTTTAGTTTAACATTTGATAAAACATTAAATGCAGAATCTAGGTAAAAAATAATCTCCTTAAGCTCTAAATGATATTTATCAAAAATATTTTTAATATGAAAAAACCTCATAAACTCTTTATGAAGTATATCATATCGCTCTCTAATATACTCAATTGAGTCATAAATATCAACACCAAGTGTATCAAAGTAGTCATCTTTTTTTATTTTTTCCATCCAAATCAATATTTTCTCTTCAGCATTAAGTGATATAGCACCAGATGTAAATGTTATCTCATCTTTTTTTTGAGTTGTGATAATATCAAGTTCAACTAAAAGTGAGATATATCGATTTAAATCATCATTTGAGATTTTTCCAACACCCCAAAAAATTGCTTTAAAGTCATAGCCAAGAGATATAAATTCCAGAATTTTTTTAGCAATTGTGTTATTAATATCTTTTGAATTTTTTAAAATTGAGAATTTTTGATTATCAGAAAAAGTATTTGTAAAATCCAAGAAGCGAGCAAGTTCAAAAATAGTATCAATATCATTTTTAAAAATAGGGCTATTTTTATCAAGATTAATAGCTTTAAAAACAAAAACTCCATCTTTTAAAAGGAGTATTTTTTTTAAAAGAGATAATTTATAATCATGTTGAATGAGATGAAAATCAGATGATAGGAATATATTTTTAGAGACAAGATAACTCCAAAGCTCTTTTTCTCCTTCAATAAATTGGGAATTTTTGGGAATATAGCCTTTATAAACTAGAAAAGAGTGAAGATGGTCATCTTTTTTTCTTGATATAATATCAATAATAACCCCTTTTTTCATTAAAATTTTATATATTTCAGTTTTTTGTTCATAAAAAACTATCTCTCCACTAAAAAAACCTTTTAATGCAGATAACCAAATAAAGAAAGAAGGAAAAAATTTTAGATGTCCCTCTTTCATTAAAATATTTTTTACATAAACACCCTGAAAGCTATTTTTTTCAATAAAACTTATTGAGTTACCACTATTTTCATCGATTTCACTTTGTTTTTTTTGTTGGTTTTCTAAAAAATCTATATTTTTACTTAATTCAAAACTATTTTTTTCATCTATTATATCATCTAAAAAATTATTTTCTTTTTTTTTACTACTCTCTTTATTAGATAAAATAGCTCTATCAATAACAGATAAAGCATACTCTATTGCATTTTTTAAATTTTTTTCAGTTGAAAAATAGTCTCCAAAATTGGACTCAAAAGTTGTGATAACAAAATGTGACAAAAGTTGAAAATTGTAAAAATCTCTATTTTTATCTGTTAAGATAATAGTTGAAGGAGTTTTAAGATGTTTTAAAAAATCTATATCAACAAACTCATACTCTAAAAAAAGTTGTGATAACTTCTGTGGGGAGTCTGTAAAAATTTGAGTTTTTCTACTCATCACTACTATCCATTTCAAGACGTTTTAGCATCTCAATAAGTGTTGTTCTTTTAAGTTTTAGAAAATCGGCCGCCTTTTTTTTGCTTCCACCACTTTTTTTAAGTGCATAAAAAAGAAGTTCTCGTTGATAAGACTCCACCATCTGTTTAAAATCAAACTGTTCATCACTATACTCAAGTTTTATATCAAGTGAGGTTGGAGTAGATTTTGGAATATCTAAAATTTTTTCAGGAAGATCTTTAGACTCAATAACTCCTTGGTCTTTTATTATTGATAATCTCTCAATAAGATTCTGAAGCTCTCTAATATTACCAGGCCAAGAGTAGTTCATTAAATACTCCATTGCCTCTTTAGAAACTCCCTCAATTTGTGTATCTTGATATTCATTATTCTGCTCAATAAAATATGAAACAAGGGCTGCAATATCCTCTTTTCGCTCTCTAAGTGGTGGAAGAACAATTGGAATAACATTTATTCTGTAAAAAAGGTCCTCTCTAAATTTTTTTTCAAAAATTGCTCGTTCAATATCCACATTTGTTGCTGTAATAAGTCTAAAATCTATATTAATATTTTTTTTACCTCCAATTGGTAAAACAGATCTCTCTTGTAAAACTCTTAATAACTTTACCTGCATATTTAAAGAGAGTTCACCAATCTCATCTAAAAATAGAGTTCCTTTATCTGCCATCTCAATTCGACCAATTTTATCATAAACAGCTCCAGTAAAAGAGCCTTTTGTATGTCCAAATAGTTCACTTTCAAGAAGTGTTTCTGGTATAGCTCCACAATTTATTGCAACAAAATTATTTTTAGACCTTTTGGAAAGAGTATGAATTGCTTGTGCAATAAGCTCTTTTCCTGTTCCACTTTCACCAAAAATAAAAACAGATGCCTTTTTATCTGCAATAACTTCTAAAAAATCGGTGATTCCCAAAAGAGATGAGTTAGGACTCATAACAATATTCTGTTTTTTAATATAAGATGTTTTAGGATATAGAAACTCTTGTGGAACTGTCTCTCTTTTTTTTATATCTTGTACTCTCTCCAACTCCTCCTGAAGTTGATCAAATGTAACTGGTTTTTCAAGGAAGGCATCTACACCATATTTTATAGCTTTGAGTGTAAGTTCAACTGTTGTAAAACCTGTTATAAGTATAACTTTTACACCATGATAGTTCTCTTTTGTATATTTTAATAACTCAAGACCATCTTCACCAGGCATCACAACATCTGTTAAAACAATATCAATACTCTCCTCTCTTAGTTTATTTTTTGCATCTTTAACATTAGAGACAATAAATGTTGTAAAACCAAGTGTATCCATGAATTTTGATATATTCATGGAGATACTAGCCTCATCATCAACAACTAGAACGGTACCTCTGCTCATTTCACCTCTTGAAATTTTCTCTTTTTTATAACTATAATAAGTTATCTCTCTATTATTTATTTTTCTAATATAAAAAACAACTTTTTAAAAATTAATTAAAATCATTTTACTACTGGAATAATCATCCCTTTATAAATCATATAACCATTTTCATACAGTTTTAAAAATGTTGTCATAAGTTTTGAGTAGGGATATTTTGTCTCTTGATAATTATTTCCTTTAAGTTTTCTTTGAAATTTGTAGCCATCAAAAAAAGGAGATATGGTTTCCCATAACTCATCAGGAATAGAGATAGTTACCTCTCCCTTCATAATACCAGATACCACATCTCTAACCATATTAGCATCTTTAAGATATATCTGCTTTCCATCTTTAAAAACAATAAATGTATCTGCTCCATTGGAGAAAAGATAGGCTCCTGTTACTGTATCTTTAACAAACTCAATAACAAACCAAGGATATTCTACTCCTTTTAGAGGATTTTTAATAGCGATTTTTGTTGAGGCAACAATCTCTTTTGATTTTCCAAGTATATGAGAGGAGATAATACTTTCCTCTAATTTTTTTGGGATAGATTTTACTGGTTGATACTCAACTCTCTCTTTTTTATTTGGTTCAATCCAATATTTTGTTTTGAACTCCATAATATCTGTTGGTGAATCAACTGTATAGTATGAAACAGCAATATCAATAATTTTCTCATCTGTTAATGATTGAATAATTATTGGAACATTAAACACTTTCGTTTTTTGTGGATACACAACCTCTTTAATAACATGAATCTCTGGTATAACATAACGATTTTCATCTGTATTGTGATATATTTCATAGTAAAATAAGCTATTTCGAATAAATTTATGTTTCCAAGTCTCAATTGTTGAGGTTCCTTTTAGGTGTTTTGAAACTCTTCCTTCATTTATTGGATTTATAGTAACTATAATAATTGGTTTGGATGTTCTATTTGTTAGATTAATCTTTACATCTGTAAGAGTACTATTATCAATTGAATCAATTGGTTGTATTGATAGCTCAATCTTTCCATCAGGATTTTCATAATCTATTTTAACACATCCTAAAAACAAAAACATAATAAGATAAATAAAAGATATTTTTTTCATAATAGCACCAAAAAAAAGACATTGTAATCGTTTTAGTTTATAATTTCTACAAAAAATTGTATTTACTTTAATTTTTAGCTAAAAATTCAAAATTTTGACTCTATTAATAAACATATTCTAAAATTATTCATATTTTTTTAGTAATTTTTATTTAAAAATTTAAAAAATAGCATTAAACTATAAAATCAAATATAATAGTTTTCTTTGACATTTTATAACAAAAAATAGTATACTTCAATGATTTAGTTTTGATTTTTCAAATAGAGATCGGAGATTTTATGCGTTTTATTGTATTTTTTTTAGTATTAATAACATTAATATCTTGTAATGAAAACAAAAATAGGCACTCAAAGGGGAAATTTCTAAAACAGGAAGAGCATAATCCATATCTTCCAAAACTAACACCAATATCCATAAATGAGAATAGATTGAAAGAGGGAGATATGATTGAGTTTGAAAAAATATTCAATCTATCTTATGGCTATATAACAGAGGCATTTGGAATGCATAAAACTATTACAAAAAGCTCAATAACATTTGAAAAAAATAAAAAAGAGTCTGATGAAGTTCCAAATGTAAAAGTTGATAAAAATAAGGGAGCATCAGATCAAGAGATGTCAGCAAAAATAAACAACAAAATCTCTCTTGATCAAGAGATTGTTGTTGAGCAAGAGAGCAGTGAAAATTTTAGAGTAGTTTCAAAAAATTCAACTGGAGAGGGAAAAGAGGTTCGTTGGGTAAACCACAATCTATTTGTAAAATCAATGAAAGAGTCTTTTTTAAAACGTAGAACAATTAATGATGAACATCTCAAATTTAGAGATGAACCAATAAGATTATGGAGAACACTTTTCAAACTTCTAGCATTTCAAGGAGGAGTTATTTATAAAGGAGAGGGAAATATTTCAGGAAGAGAAACTTTAATTTTTGATTTTACAAAATTATCAACTCCATATAAAATAGTTCAAGATCCTCATAAAAGAACACTAAAACAGATTGCAGATATTCAATTTTTAAAAGGCTCTATTCAACTTGATAAAAAAAGCTATATTCCACTTCAAATAACAATTCAAGCTACATATAGCTTTGAGTCTTTTAGAATTAAAGGGGAGTTGGTTAATGCAAATTTCACATATGATAGAAAAATAAATTTAACAACAACTATAAAAATCGATGAACCTAAAGAGGATGAGATTGTAAATATCCTTAGAGCTCCTGATGAAGCAGATGCAGAGGAGAAAATATTATCTTTTAAAGAGGGACACTCTCAACTTGAGAAGCTTAAAAAAGCAGAAGAGGAACGTTTAAAAAAAGTTAAACCACAAGAGGAAAATCAATAAAACAGTAAAATATCTTTTTATTTTACTTTATGTAGTATATTTGTTTAATATTATATTTTTTTAAATAGTAACAGACTATTTTAAAATGTTTAAATCTTTTTATAAATGGAGGCACATGGATTCAAAAGAGCTTGCATACCAAATTGCACAGAAAATTGTTGATTTAAAAGGTTTCAAAATTAAACTTTATGATTTAAGAACAATATCAAGTTACTCAAATTTTGCACTAATTGCTTCAGTAAACTCTTCAAGACAATCAAAAGCTATTTTTGAAAAAATTCATAGAGAGTTAAAAGATAGTGATAAAATCAAACCTCTTGGTGTTGAGGGAATTGATGTTGGTGAGTGGATTTTAATGGATTATAATGATGTAATTGTTCATCTTTTTACTGATGATAAAAGAATCTATTATGATTTAGATAGACTTTGGAAAGAACAACCTTTTGAAATAATTCAAACTCCTGGTTCTGAAAATAATATTATTCATTTAAATGGTTAATTTTTAAATTAAAATAGTATATATGTCTTTTGCATTCTATTTTTAGTTTAATTTAAATATAAAAGATTGCTTTTATAATTTTTAAAAGCAATAGGGAGGAGAATGAGTGAGGAGTTTTTAAAAAGACAGATAGAGTTTTCATCCTCTATTGATGATGCAATTGAGTCTTGCCAAAGATATAGAATTGGATTGAAGGAGTCTTTAAAAAAAATATTAGAGAGAGCAAAAGAGGCTCTAAATCTTGATGGAGTTTTCATTTTTACTTATGATGAAAAATTAAAAAAAAGATTTTTCTTTCTTGGTGAAGAATCTCTTCCATCAAAATACTCTCTCCATGACTACATAAATATTAATAACTCTATTTTCAAAAAAATTGATAATAAAGAGATTTATATTCAACCGCTTGATATTTTTGGTGAAAAAATAGGTATTATTGGTTTTATTACTACCAATAGTAATGAAAACGAGTATAAAACTCTTTTAGATGCCTTTGCTGAAGAGTTAGATAATTATCTTTATCAAATAATTCATGAAAGGAAAAAACAGTTTTTGATTACAAAACTAAATGAGGCTATTAGAAAACAGGTGTTTAATGATGGTCTTATGGAGGCAATAGAGATACTTTATGGAGTTATCCCATTTTACAAACTCTCTTTAATATATCAAGATAACTCTGTTTATGAGATTGGTTATAAAATTTTTAACCAATTAGAGCTAGCTTTTGACTATACAAATCCACAAAAACAGTATAAAGAGCTAAAAGATTTAATACAATATGACTCTTTATTTGTTGAAAAAAAGTTTATAACAGAGAAATCAATAATTTTTCCGATAAAAAATAACTCTCTTGAACAAGAGAATATTGGATTTGTTTTTGTTGAACCAACAGATAGAGAATTTCAGACTTATGAAATTGATCTTTTTAGAATTTTTTCAGAGATTGTTAACTATCGACTTGTTGATTTTCATCGTGAGCAGAAGATTTTAAGAAGATTTTTTTCACAAAATATAACATCAAGGCTTCTATCAGATTCAGAGTATAACAAAAAATATCTCTTACCAAGAGTTCAAGAGGTTGCAATCCTTTTTTCTGACATTAATAGTTTTACAAAAATTAGTGAACAGATTCTGAAAAAACCAGAATTAATAGGTCATTTTGTTGACTATTGGTCAAAAATGGTTGTTAATATTGTTTTTAAAAATGGTGGTGTTTTTGATAAAATGGTTGGTGATTGTGTTATTGCACATTTTGGACCACCATTTTTTGAAAAAAGTGCACCTGAAATGATATTGGAGGCTGTTAAAACAGCCAAAGAGATCCAAGAGGCAACAATATCAATGATTGATAATCCAGATTTTAAGCAAATAAAAGAGAGCTTTTTAATAAAAGGAATGGGGGTTGCAACTGGCATTAATTTTGCTCCACTAAATGTTGGATTTTTTGGTCAAAATGCAGACTATACTGGTTTCTCAAGTGGAATGAATAATACTGCAAGACTACAATCTCTTGCAACATTTAGAGAGACTTTAATAATGAAGTCAGCAAAAGAGATTTTAGTAAAATCAAATAGCAATTTTATTAATAGTATAAAATTTAGTGAAGAGAAAAATGCAATGGTAAAAAATGTTGCAGAACCTCTAAAATACTATCTTATTGATTTTTCTTAAGATACAAAATATATCACTATTTAATTTTAGTTTATTTTTTTATTTTCATTATTTAAAAATCATATTATAAAATCCTAAAGATTGACTTATTAATTAAAATAGTATATTATTAGGTTGCATATTTAGGGAAGAGCACCATGAAAACTATCCTTATTTCTATTATAATGATATTAACACTTGCGATTCATGCTAAAACATATCGAGAGGCTGAAGAGATATCAAGAACAATTCCAATTGTCTCTATTCCAAAAATAGAGCAAAAATCATCAATGTTTTTAAAATCTGGGCAGAGTATGAATAGTACCTTTATAACATCCTACCCAATAACACTCTCCTATAACAACTATTTTCATAAAAGTTTTGCTTGGGTATTTGAGGCATCATTTAGTTTTGCAACAGATAGTAACCTAAAAGAGAGTATTGAAAATATGATTAAAAACAGCCAACAAAAAGCCTCAATACCTGAACATCACTATAGTATGGCTCATATTATGACTGGAGTTATTTTTAAACCAATTTATGGAAAAATAACTTTTTTTTCTGAAAAAATTATTCATTTTGACACATATATAACAGTTGGTGCTGGTGCATCAATGAATAAAATATATAAAACAGAATCTACAGATGAAACAACCTCAAAAGTTGAGGAGAGTTCAAATTTTACAGGTGCTCTATTTTTTGCACTTGGTCAAAATTACTTTTTGACCAACTCATTAGCTCTAAATTTTGAGATTTTTAACAATCTCACAATGGGAGATATAAAAGGGGAGTTCTTTAATCAACACTATAGCATTCGCTTTGGAATGCAATATCTATTCTAATTTTCTATATATTTTGTGGAGGATAATATGAATAAAAAATTTGTGATTGTACTATTAGCAACACTTTTTATGTTCTCTTGTGGAAAGAAAAAAGAGTCAATAGAGTCAATAAGAGCTGATTTTGAAAAAAACCCAACAGTAAAATCACTCTCTATCCTTCAAAAACATTATGGAGAGAAAAATGATCTTGATAATGGAATTAAAATTTTAGAGATCTATCTTGCTAAAAATCCAAAAGATAAATATGCAAAAGAGGATATTGGTAAATTTTATGCAAAAAAATCGGAAAAACTTCAAGGTGAAGAGAGAATGGAGATGCTTATAAAAGCAACCTCTTATGGCTACTCAAATGATCTTTTATCAAAAGATTTAACAGCTCTTGTTTCTCAAAAAATTGTTGCATTAGAGAAAGAGAGTGATAATGAGAAAATTATTGCTTTTTTCAATAAAGTTGAGAAACTTCCTCTTTCAAAAGAGATTCGTCGTTCAATAACTGCAAAAACAGACATTATTAAAAATCAAAAAGAGTTTGATGATTTTTATAAACCATTTAAAGAGAATTTCGATAAAAACTCTGAAGAGTTTATTAAAAACATATTTAATAATCAGGGTGTTACATATGATGTAACATCTGGAACATTCTCCCTTCAGGGAAGTGCAAAAGTTGGAAAAACTATTGAGGATGCAAAAGTTGATGCTATCTCTGTAACTATTGACCTTCTTACTGTTTTAAAGTATGCAATTGAGAATAATAAAAGACCACCACAAGGGGAAGATATTGAGGTTATTCCATTAGATGCAGAGACTCTTGCTTGTAATGAAGGAGTTCTATCTGAAGATAAAAAAACAGTCACAATTACATGCAATCTGAATATTCTTAGCCTAGGAAAAGCTTTTTTCTCAATTAGAAAACAGAATTCAGAGAAAAAAGGTGATAATAAATAGTTTTATAAAATATCTACTTTTTTTATTAATCTTCATAATTTCAATTGTTTTTAACTCTTGTGTAAATAATAGTACGATTAATAATAATGATTTTCCAACTTCACTTATTGGTGAGTGGAATATATATCTAAACTCACTTGAAAATGATATTGATACTCTTCCTATTGAGACACTTTTTGATATAAAAAAGAGAGTTTCAGAGCTTTATCTATCTGAAAGAGATAGATATGACTCTTTTCCAGCAGAGTTATCTTTAAAAATATCAAGAATTATTATTAAAATAGATAAAATATCAGAAAGTTCATTAAAAAAAGATAGTTCACAAATAGAGCTTTACAAAAGAGATATTATTGATATTATACCCAATAAAGTAAAACATCATTTTTTTGTTGGGATGAGTGATGATGGAGGTGTTAAAAACTTTACGCAAAAAGATTTAAAAGGAAAATATATTTGGCCAGTCGATAGTTTTGAGATAACATCCAATTTTGGTTTTAGAAAAGATCCATTTCTAAAAAGTGAGATACGATTTCACTCTGGAATTGATCTAGGTGCTCCTAAAAATAGTGTTGTAAAGGCATCTCAGTCTGGAAAAGTTATTTTCTCTGGGAAAAATGGAAACTATGGTATAACAGTTATGATTCAGCATGATAAGAATACAATATCACTATATGCTCATCTTGATGTTACCTCTGTTTCTGAGGGGGATTTTGTACAAAAAGGAAAAAAGATTGGTGAAATTGGAGAAACAGGAAGAGCTACAGGGCCACATCTACATTTCGAAATTCGTTTTAAAAATGAGCCAATTGACCCATTTTTCTTTATTGAGATGGGTAGTAAAGGTTAGATTTTTTTATATTTTTAAGGATTTTTATGAAAAATTTAGTAATTTTTATATTTTTTATACTATTTTTTAGTGGATGTTTTGGTGAAAAAATTGCTCAGGTAAAAGAGAATGAAAGAGTTAAAGATATTAACTCTTTTTTTGAGATTATTCAGAAGAAAAGATTAGATACTCCAAAAGTTATTGCAGAGGCAGGAGTAGACACTTTTCAAAAAGGGGAGAGAGTACGTGGTATTTTTATGTTAATGACAGAGAGACCTTCATCATTTAGATTAGATACAATATCCCCTTTTGAACAGCCAATATCAACACTAATAATTAATAATAGTGATATAAGTTTTTATGAATTTGATAAAAATAGATGCTATTTTGGAGAAGCAACAAAAGATAATTTAATAAAATTTCTCCCAATGGAGTTAACTCCCTTTCAAATTATAGATCTTTTTAGTGGAATTGCTCCAATGATAGTTTATGAAAATTATAAATTTGAATATGATGAAAAAGAGGCTCAATATAAAATAACTCTTCAAAATGGAGACCAAAAAGAGACAATTAGTTATATAGCAACAACATTTCAAATAAAAAAAATCACACTCTTTAATAAAAACAAAAAAACTATTGAGATAACATTTGATGAGTTTACCTCAAAATATGCAAAAAAAATAGTTTTTGAGGATTTTAAAAATGATATAAAAATAAAAATAAAAATAAAATCTTTTGAAACACCAGAATCTATTGAAAGTAAAAATTTTATTTTACAAAAAGGTAGTTGTAAAGAGGAGAATTTATAATTTTTTTTGTAAAAAACAGAAGCTATTTTTTTATGTAATTTTTTATAAAAAACAGAAGTTATTAATTATTTTGATTCCATTAAAGATGTTATAATCTCTTTAATATCTTCATAACTTAATGCACCAGAATATAGTTCTCCCCCCACAATAAATGCAGGAGTTCCCTGAATTTTATGTTTTAATCCAAGTTTAATATCTTGAAAAACTGCCTCTTTTACTTCATCAGATTTCATGCAACTCTCCATCTTTTTTTTATCAATTCCAAACATCTCTGAATATGATAAAAGGCTATCCATTGATAAAGATTTTCTGTTATGATGTAGATATCCACAGGCTTGCCAAAAAAGATTGCTTAGTTTTCCTGCACATTTTGCAAAATAGGCTGCATTACATGCATTTAAATGAAATGTTTTTCCTGTTCCTTTTACAAGTGGATGACAATTATGGTCAAGTGGATACTCTCTTCTTACTAATCTTACATTTGGATAGTTTTCTAAAACTTTTTTTAGATTTTCTTCTAATTTTTCACAATGTGGACACTCATAATCAGAAAATAACTCTATCTCTATTGCATTCTCTAATGTTGAACCTGCTGTTGCTTTCCAATTTTTAGAGTCAAAGTTACCATGAGGATATGTTTTATCCAAAAGAGTATTTAAATTTAAACACTCATTATCTTTTGTAAAATATCCTTTATTACAAACACACTCTGTTTTACCATAAAGAACTTTACAACTACCAAAACCAGAACAAGTTGTATTTTTACAAATTCTCTCCATCTGTCTTGGGAAGTATATGTAAGAAAACATTACAATAACTATCACTATAATACTATAAATAGGAATTTGATATACTGTAAAACCAAAAAATCTTTTAACCTCTGTTATAATACAGAATTTATTCTCTTTTCTATAAATAATATTCCAAACAACTAAAAGTGCAAAAACTCCCCAATTTATAAAATAAGTTGTATTACAATAGATACAAACAGCTTTTAAAACTATTTTTGCAATTAAAAACCAATATAAACTACCAATTGAGAATATTGCATAAAAAATAGTTAAATTAGATAGCAAATACTCTTTTTTTCTGTTAAAAAGCATGTATAAAATAACTAAAAGATAGCCAAGAATACCCCAAGAAGCAACTGGAATACCAAAAAGAAAAGCATGTTCACTCTCTGCAACTTTACTACAACTTATAGTTTCATTAAAATCACACTCTGGAGTATAGCCAGATTGAAAATGAACATTATAATCTATTTGAAGTAAATGAATTGAAACTCCAAGTCCAATAAGTGTCAATACAAAAATCACAATCCAGACAATATTTTTCCTATTCATAGCCTTTTAACCTCCAAAAGTACCAAACACAAACAAATAAAATAATAAAGATATTCTTGTATATAATATTTTTTTTAATAACTTAATTATTTTTATTAATTAAAAAATAATTAAATAAAAAATTTTTATAAAAAAACTACTTTTCGTTTACCATAGATATCTCATATACCATTTTTTCAAAAAGATAAAACGATAAAGCTCCACCAAATTTAATCTCTGGTTCATGTTTTAAAAATATTTGATACTGTTTTAGTAATTTTAAAAAAGAGCTACTAATATTACCAACCTGTTTTTGCTGAAAGTAGTTAAGGTTAGCCTCAAGAGCTGATTTTTCAAATGAGAATTTTTTTGCCATAAAATATTTAAAAATAACAATTTTTTTAAATTGATTATTTAAAAGTGAGTAAAATCTAATCATCTCTCCTCCAGCATTATCCTCAAATAGATTTTTTGCAAGAAAGAGTGATTGTGATACTCTATTTTGTAAAATTGTTTCAAGTAGCTCAAAAACAGAGTTTGTTTTTGTTGAGTAGCCATGTTCTTTTACACTTTCAAGAGTTATTGTGTTATCTTTTGATGCCTGAATTAGTTTTAAAAGCTCATTTTCTATTAAAAAAAGGTCAGAATCAACTCTTTCTAAAAAGTAGCTTAATGCATCAGTTTCTATAATCTTTTTATATGATTTTAAAAATTTTAATATAAAAGAGGGAAGCTCTTTTGGTAAAAGTGGTTTTAACTCTAATATTTGAGAAAGTGGAAAATTTTTATAAAATTTTTTACCTAAAGCTATTTTATCAAGTGTTTTATATGAAACAAAAATTAAAACAGTTTTTGTTGTAATTTTTTTAAAAATAGACTCTATTTCAGAAAGATTTTTATACTCAATTTCATCTATTTTTTTTATTAAAACAACCCTTTTAGTAGCCATAAAAGGGGATTTAGAACAGCTCAATTTTACTAAATCAATTTGAAAAGAGTCATTATCAAAAACATCTAAATTAAAATCAGCCTCACCACCATTAAGAAATGTTGATATTACATCCTTTTGAAGAGTTTTTAAAAAAAAGTGTTCATCACCATGTATGAGTAGTGGAGATGTTAAGCTATTTTTTTTAAAAAACTCTATTAACATAATTTTCTCAATACAAACAACAGAAAATAGTATCATAAAAACAGAACAAAATATATATAAAATATCTATTTTTGTAACTATTTTTTATATTTGTGAGATTTTTTACTATCTTCTTAAAGAGAAACCATTTTTATCAAGATCTGCAATAATAGATTCAAATGTTGAGTTTATCTCATCAGTTTTAAGAGTTCTGTCTGCTAATCCAAGAGTGATTTTAAGTGAAGCCGCCTTTTTTCCTTCAGGAATAGGATTTCCCTTATAAACAGTTATAAGCTCAACACTTTTAACTAGTTTTTTTCCACCTTTTTTAGCAATTTGTATAATTGAATCAACATAATCTCTTTCAGAAGCTAAAACAGTTAGTTCAAGAAGTGTTTCAGGATATTTTGTTATATCTTCAAATTTTTTAACTGCTTTTTTAGCCTCAAAAAGGGCTTTTTGATTAATTTCAAGAGTTATAACTCTCCCTGAAACATCAAATTTATTAGCCATTTTAGGATGAATTTCTGATATTGTTGCAAAAACCTCTTTTCCTCTTCTAAATGTCAAATAGCGATGAGGATGTGAAAAATTTGGTGTATTTTGAGGAATAAACTCCTGAATACCACTAATTCCAACAGTTAAAAATAGGTCTATTACTATCCCTTTAAATTCATAAAACAGTTCCATAGCTTTGTTAGAGTCTGTTGTAACTGCTGTTGCCATTACAAAACGCTCCTCTGATGCTAAATTATCAACATCTTTATTCTCTAAAATATATCCACGTCCAACCTCAAAAAATCTAAATTCAGAGAAATTTTTTTGATTCACTTGAACTGCATGAAGAGCAGAAATATAAAGATCTCTTCTGATTTTAGTATACTCTTGTGATAGAGCATTTTTTAAGCCTAAATATTTTTCAGGAGAGTCACCCCATTTCTCAATTGATGATTCAGATATAAAAGAGTAGTTGTAAATCTCATCAAAACCATATCTATTTACAAAAAGATTTTTAATATCTCTTTCAAAAAGACGCTCTTTATTATATTTTGGTGGTTTTACCTCTGCAAGAAAAGGGGTATCGGGAATATTATCATATCCAAAAACTCTACCAATCTCCTCAACAATATCAGCTGCAATTGATACATCTTTTGTTGCTCTAAAGGATGGAGCTTTTAGAGTTAAACTATTACCATCTTTTTTTAATATTTCAAAAGAGAGTGATGTTAATGTTTTCTCAATAAACTCATTTGATAGGTGAACTCCTAAATTTTTACAGATATAATCGGTTGTTATATCTATTGTTATCTCATCAAGAGGAGTTGGGAAAACATCCTCAATAGAAGATACTATTTTAGCTTCTGGAGAGGACTCTAATAACATTTTACAAGCTAAATTTAAAGCCTCTATAGTATTTTGAGGATCTAAAGATTTTTCAAATCTATTTGATGAATCAGTTCTTATTCCAAGCCTATTTGCTGCTCTTCTAACTGTTGCTGCATGAAAATTTGCAGACTCAAAAAGAATTGTTTTAGTTGTTTCAGAGATTTTAGTCTCTTCTCCACCCATTACACCTGCAATTGCAATAGCTTTTTGATTATCAGCAATAACTAAGTCTGCATCAGAAAGAGAGTACTCTTTGCCATCAAGAGCAACAATTTTTTCACCAGATTTTGCAAAACGAACATTAATATCTAAAGAGCTTAATTTTTTTGTATCAAAAGCATGCATTGGTTGACCAAGTTGAAGCATAACATAATTTGTTATATCAACAATATTATTAATTGGTGTTAATCCAACAGAGATAAGAGCTTTTTGAATCTCTGGAGAGGAGTCTTTAACAGTAACATTTTCAACAACAATACCACTATATCTTCTACAGCTTTGAGGTTGTTCGATTGTTATATTCAGAATTTTATCATTTTTTTTGTAGGGGGTTAAAAAATCGGAATAGTCAGATTGTTTCAGTTTTCCATCTGTTATAGCAGCTATCTCTCTTGCAAAACCAAGATGTCCCCATAAATCAGGACGATGAGTTATCGATTTATTATCAATTTCAAATAGAGTATCCCCCTCATCTCTTAATTGAGAAAGTTTTGTTCCAAGTGGAGTATTTTTATCAAATTTTAGAATTCCACCATGATCATTAGAAAGCTTTAACTCTCTTGCAGAGCATAACATACCAAAAGAGTCAACTCCTTTAAGTTTCCCTTTTTTTATAATTAATTTATAGCTACCCTCTAAAGGTAATTCTGCTCCTATTTTGGCTAAAGGAACAACATCTCCCACCTCAATATTTGGTGCTCCACAAACAACTTGAAATATATCAATTCCATCTGTAACTTTTGTTACTTGAAGATGTTCTGTTTCTGGAATTTTCTCAATTTCAAGAATTTTAGCAGTTACAATGTTTTCAAGATGTGGATGAGACTCCTTTACTCCATCAACCTCTGCAATACTCATTGTTATTTTTTTCATCAACTCAGAGGATGAGAGTTGAGGAATATCAGCTAATTTTTTAATCCAATTTAATGAAATCCACATAAAAGCCTCTATAAAAACTATATTTTTAGCATAAAGAGAGTTTATTTTCAAGCTGATTAAAAATTAAACTATAAAACTTTATTTTATTAAAAAAATAGTAGAATAATTAATTTTGTTTAAATTTTGAAACTATTTTTATTGAAGAATTGACTTGATTTATTATAAAAATGACTTCCTTAACGAAAAGAATCAAAATTTTTATAAAAAATTGAGATTTTTCTCCTCTTTTTATCAATATTTTTCTTATATCTCTTCCAAATCAATCTCTTCAAAATCAATAATATTTCTTAT
>DYRY01000221.1 GCA_020718465.1 Anaeromyxobacter dehalogenans
AATGTTATACCAATAGAGCTTCCACCATTAAGAGATAGATTAGATGATATACCACTTTTAGTAGCCCATTTTATAAAAAAACACTCAATTAAATCAGGAAAAGAGCCTTTAAAAATAACTCAAGAGGCAATAGAACAACTAAAACTATACAATTGGCCTGGAAATATAAGAGAATTAGAGAATTTAATTGAAAGAGTTGCTATTTTTGTAGATAAAATTATTGAAAAAAACAATCTCCCCACTCATATTTTTGATGAAAAAAATAGAGTTTTATCTGATAATTTTGTTGAGATAAGAGTTGGTAGTAGTATGGAGGAGGTTGAATCCATAATGATTCAAAAAACTCTTCAATTTACTAATGGAGACAAAGAGCTCACAGCAAAAATACTTGGAATATCAGTTAGAACAATATATAGAAAGCTTTAAATTAAAAATAAAGTAACTCAATTTTATGCTATTACATTTTCAATATATTTAGTCACAACATTTTTTGAGTAGAGTTTTTTGTATAGATTATAACTATTTTCACCCAATTGAGTAATAATGTCTCTATTTTTTATGATTTTTCTAATTAGTTGAGCCATTTGAACAATATTTTCACTATTTATAACATTACCTATTTTGTTTTCAAGAATAAATTTAGCAATGGATGAGTTTGAAGAACCACTAAAAATAACCCCTTTTCCAACAGCCATAGAACCAAAAAGTTTTGAAGGTAACATCAACCCCTCCCAACCATTTTTCAAACTTAAAAAATGAATATCAGCTTTTGATAAATACTCTCCAAGCTCTTCATAAGAGACTCCACTCATCAATTTCAGATTTTGTGGAAGATTTTGAACTTTTTTTAATCTCTCCCAATTTTCACCAAATGATGAAAATATATACTCTACAGAATCACCCTCCGTTAGTTTTGCAAGCTTTAAAAAATCCTCAAAAGAGTGACCTCTACCAAGATTTCCAGAATATAAAATTATTAATTTTTCTGCTTTAACTAAATTTTTAAAATCACTCTCTTTTTCTGTTTTTTTAATTTTAATATTTTCAAAATATTCATCTAAATTTGGCTCTGCAAACCCCCAAGGAGTAGCACAAAAAAGTTTTTTTCCTAAAAATCTTTTTTGAATAAGATTTTTCATATCACTATCAAGATATAAAACTTTATCAACATATCGAAAATATCTATTAAAATTAAGAATTTTAGGTATATCAAAATGTTTATAAAATATATCTGGATATAGATCAAAAATCCAGTAAATCAATTCACTATTTTTAAAATTGCTTTTTAAAAATGGAAAAAGTAAAAATGACAAAGCTGGGTCTGTTCCAATAAAAATTTTATCAAATATGATATTATTTAGATTGAAAAAACTATTTTTATCTGTTAATTTTTTTTTCCAATTTAAAATAAGAGAGTATTGCTCTAGAAATCTTTTTAATATTGAATCTCTATTTTTTTTTGTAGACTTAAAAAAAATAGTATTAAATATTTTTTCTAAAATAGATTTATCAAAAAAAAGGTTTTTTGATTTTTTAGTATTAAAATTATTAAAAATATCCCATATTTCTGTTCTAATAATTTTTATACCACTCCAAATCTCATATTCAGGAAGAGTTCCACTCTGATGCCTCATTCTATTACCCGTTAAAACATAAACATCCCAACCTTTATTAAACAAAGATTGGGCTAAATCAGAAAAATGTTTTGAACTTGCAACAGGATCAGGATAGAAATATCTATAAATTAGAAGTATAGATCTTTTTTTAACCATTCAATTTTACCATATTATTAATCCAAAAGAATGTTTTATTCAAACCATACTCAAGGAAAGTTGATGGTCTCCAATTAAGTTTTTTATATATTAAGGTGTTATCAGAGTTTCTTCCACGAACTCCCATTGGTCCCTCAATATGATTTATTGAGATTTTTTTTCCTGCTATATGGGCAATTTTAAATGCAAGCTCATCAATAGATACCATCTCCTCTGAACCAATATTCACAGGACCATCAAAATCGGAATCCATCAATTTTCTAACTCCCTCTAAACACTCATCAATATATAGAAAAGAGCGAGTCTGTTTTCCATCTCCCCAAATATCAATAACTCCACCATCATTAACTAATGCGATTTTTCTACATAAAGCAGCTGGAGCCTTCTCTCTTCCCCCAATATAAGTTCCCTCCTCACCAAAAATATTGTGAAATCTTGCGATTTTTATATTTATTTGATAAGTTCTTGCATAAGTTTGATAGATTCGTTCACTAAACAATTTTTCCCAACCATACTCACTATCAGGAAGAGCAGGATATGCAGTTGATTCTGCACAATTTGGATTTTTTGGATCTAATTGATTATATTGAGGATATATACAAGCAGAAGAGGAGTAAAATAATTTTTTTACCCCAATTTTAGAAGCTAAATCAACAATATTAAGATTGATTAGTGCAGAGTTATGCATTATTTCTGCATCATTTTCACCTGTAAAAACATATCCAGCTCCACCAACCTCCCCTGCTAGTTGATAAAGCTCATCAAAAGGTTGATCTATAACTAATTTACAGATCTCAATCTCTCTTAAATCACCAATAATAAATTGATCTGCCTCTGTTTCTCCAAATTCAGGATATTTAAGGTCAACTCCTCTAACCCAAAAGCCCTCTTTTTTAAGTTTTTTAACTAAGTGAGAACCAATAAAACCACCTGCACCACAAACAATAGCCTTTTTCATAAATATTCCTATATACCAAAAATAAAACTACTATTTTTACAAAAAAATGATGATTTTAACAAGTATAAATTGTAATTTTTCTATTTTTTTATTTTTTTCTTATTCTTTAGATATATTTATGCTATTATAAGATTGTAATAGCTTTTAAGGAGAGATATGTTAACACTCTATTTAACCCTTTTAATTGTTGGTGGTTTTTTTGTTGGTATGTCAAGTATAATGGGTGGAGGAGATCATGAAATAGATCATGATCTTGATGGTGATGGTATTCCAGATGGTGATTTAGACCATGATGTAGACCATGATGTAGACCATGATGTAGACCATGATGGTGATGGAGATAGTGACCATGACCACTCAATGGGAATAAATGATATCTCTTGGTATATGCCGATTTTAAGTTTTAAATTTTGGACTTTTTTTGCAACAACAACAGGTATGAGTGGCTCTATTTTAACATTTTTAGGTAAAAAAGAGCTTTTAACAGCACTTATATCGTTTCCATTTGGTTTTCTTGCAGGTTACTTGATATCATACACAATAAAAAAATTAAGAAGCAATAAGACAAACTCCTCAATTACAATGGCAGATTATGAGGGACAAGTTGCAAAAGTTGTTATCCCTTTTGAAAAAGGAGAGAGAGGTAAAATTTCAATGAATATTAAAGGAGAGTTGCTTGAGATGATTGCACTTTCAGAATCTGATGAAAGTTTTGAAAAAGACCAAACTTGCATTATTTTGGAGGTAAAAGATAACTACTGTGTTGTAACTCCAGCAAACTCAAAATATCTTGAAGATTGATTAATTCTCTGGATTTGGTATCCAAGGAGAGAATGGAATTACTGCAAAAGCTGTTCTATTATTGATATCTAAAAATACCCTATTAGAGAAATTAATTAAATTTTTACTTTTATCAAAAAAATCATGCATTTGATTACTTATTCTACTTGAATTTTTAAAAAGTGGCTGAACATGTTTTGTTTTGGGATTTATCTTTAAAAAATATACATCACCAATATCATGACTCTCTTCATCTACAGTGTAAAATG
>DYRY01000222.1 GCA_020718465.1 Anaeromyxobacter dehalogenans
TTCGTGTCGAATTTCTCGATCAACCATTCCAAGAATTTTTTTTTGTTGCATCAAGTTGTATTGTCGTTCTTGTCGTTTTCCTGCTGATGCAGATTTTTTCTTTTTAGGAACTGCCATAAATATCTTTTCTAAAATTTTTTTAAAGTCCGTTGCATTATGCGGATTTTTATTCTTTCGTGCAAATCTTTTTGTCTCTTCTTTAAAAATTGATAGAGTAGAAATAGTTTTCTTTTTATTTTTTGTCTTTTGTATATGAGTGAAAAAAAATCCTGGTCAGGAATTTTCTGGGGAATATCTGGTGGATTCATCGGAATTCTTGGAGTTTTTCTCTTGGGATATTCTCTTTTTTCTGTAGTCAGTAAAACAGAGTCTCAAAAAATATCAGAGATTTTACCAGCAAAAAATCTTCAATTTTTTTTAACATATACAAAAAATGATGAAAAAACTTCTCCAGAAGAAACTTTTCTTTCTTCTCTTTTTCCAGAATTACTTCTTAAAAATGGAGTTCTTGTTTCTTATTCTTCTCAAGAAGGATTGGAAGAAAAAAATAATTTTCTTTGGATAGAATTAGTACAAGAAAATATTCCTGCCCCTCAAAAATTATATTGTGAAGCACAGTCTGATTACTGGTTTTGTGCAAAACCTGAAGAAAAAACAGAAGTTTTTGTAATTATTGATCAGATTAAAAATAATGCACCACCTCTTTCTATTCAGAAAGAATTTTTAGATGCACAATCTTTTTTTGAAAAAGAAGATGTTTTTACTTTTTTTGGAACAACTCATTTCTTTGTGAATACATTTTTAAAAAATTTTAATTTTTTACTTCCAGAAGAAATTCAGCACTCTGTTTTTGTATTTTTGCAATTTGGATCAGATCATTCTCATTATACGGCTGGGAAATTCTCTAATGGGAAAATTTTTCTTGCAATACAAAAAGAAAATACAGGAAAAATTTTTGGATCAGAACTTTCTCAATATAATTTTTCTTCTGATTTTTTAAGTAATTCTGTTGATAGATATTTGGCAATACAAAAACCAGAAATAGTATGGAATACTTTTTTTCCACTTTTTGAAAAAGAACATATCGATACTTCTTTTGTGGCACAAGCAAGTGTTGAAAAATATTTTTCTTCTTCTCTTCTAAAAAAAAATGTTGATATAGATTTTTCTTCAGAAATTTTTCCTCTTTTTGCAGGAGATGTGCTTTGGGCAGAAGATGCTATTTCAAGTGCTGTTTTTTATTCTCTCCCAAAAAAATCAATATCAGAAAAAGTATTTGAAAGTTTTTCTGCAATAATTGATACAATAGCAAAAGAATCTGTTCCGCTAAAAGTTGGACATCTTTTACAAGATGGAACAATGATTTATGAAGTTTTTTCAAATGAAGAAAATCTTATGCATAAAAAAGAATCTGATAAAAATGGAGAAAAAGTTGTTTTTACTAATACTAATCCAGAAACTGGAGAAAAATATTCTGTTGGAATAATAAATCGAGATACATTTCTTATGATTTCTGATGGAGAAAAATTTCTTCATCAATTTTGGGAGATTTCAGAAAAAGGATCTTCTTTTTCTTTTCCTAAAAATTCAAATACTTTTTTTTCATTTGGGTAGAAAAAACGACCAGAAGAAAATTCTCCACTTGAATATATAAATATTTCTGGAAAAGAAGAATCTGAATATCTTCAAATTTCTGGGGATATTCTTTGGAATACGGAGTATAAAAAAGATTCTTTTTCAAGTGTTTTTGAAGAAGGAGAAAGTATAGAATCTTCCGCTCTAAATGATAATGAAGCTCTCTCAATTCCTGAAGAAAATTCTTCTGAAGAAGAAAAAAGTGAAGGATTATAAAATATCTATTGTAATTTTTTTTAATTTCTCTTTTTTATGAAAAATATTTTTCTTGCTCTTGGTCCTGATGAATTTCTTTTGGCAGAATTTTTAGAAGGATATAAAAAGGCAGCGAAGGAGAAATATGGAGAATTTTCAGTTGATACTTTTTCTTTTGAAGGCAATAGTTTTGCAGAAATTCGAAATGAGATTTTTTCTCCTGCATTTTTTGGAGGAAAGCGAGTGATTTTTTTGGAAAATTTTCCGCCATCAGCAACACCAAAGCTCACAGAAAAACAAAAAGAACAATTTTCTTCTCTTGTAAAAGAATTGGAAACTTTACCAGAAGATGTTGTTTTAATTTGTTCAAATGCAAATCCCGATAAAAGAACAACTCTTTTTAAAGAGATAAAAAAAGAAGCAGGAAAGTACTTTGAACATCCTGAATTTGATCCAAAAAAAGATGGATACAAATTTTCAGAATGGATTATTGCGAGAGCAAAAAAGTATGGAAGTAATATTTCTCAAAAAAATGCAGATTTTTTACTTCATTTTTCTGGAACAAATCTTCGAAAACTTAATTCTGAACTTAAAAAACTTTCTCTTTATAAAATTCAATCAGAAATTTTGCAAAAAGATATAGAATCACTTGCGAGTCCTTCTGAAGAAAGTGGTGGAGATTTTGCCTTTTCTAATGCTCTTTGCGAAGGGAATATATCAAAAATTTTAGAAGAATTTTTATCTCTTTCTGAAAAATATGATGCTGCAATGATTTTCAATCGAGATGTTTTGTTTTCGTTTCGAAATCTTCTCAAAGGAAAATTTACTCTTGAATCTCCTCATGAAGAATCAGGAATTTCTCCTCATATATTGAGTAAGATGAAAAAAACTCTTTCTTTGCTTCCCAAAGAAAAATTACTCGTTTCGCACAAAGCCCTCACAGAAATTGATATTATGACCAAGAACGGAAAACTTTCTCTCTCTGGAGACACGAGACTTTTTCTTCTCGAAATAGAAAAAATTTTCCATGACCTTTTTGTATGGTAAAAAAAGATTTTAAAGATATGTATGCAAAAATCAGCATTAGTGCTTTCTGGCGGAGGAGGATTGGGACTCGCTCATGTGGGCGCTTTAAAAATTTTGGAGAAAAATTTTGATTTTGATTACTATGCAGGAGTTTCTGCGGGAGCAATTGTTTCTGCTAGCCATGCCGTTGGATATTCGGCGGAAGAAATTTCAGAAATTATTCATTCTCAGAATTTTTTCTCACTGGCTTTTGATTTTTCTGGGAGCAATTTTGGGATTCTTCGTGGAAAAAAAGTTTATGCTTTGCTAGAAGAAATATTTCATGGAAAAACTTTTGAAGAGCTAGAATCTCAAGGAAAAATGTTGAGGATTTATGCAACGGATTTTCAAACGGGAGAGAGAGTAGAAATTTCTTCTGGGAAAATTTCTGAAGCAGTAATGGCCTCTCTATCTGTTCCAGTCTTGTTTGAGCCTTTTTTATTGCAAAAAAAATGGCTTGTAGATGGAGGATTATCAGGAAATTTTCCTGTTTCAGAAACTTTAGAAAATTATTCTGGGGAAAAAATTTTAGGAATTGATGTGGCAACTTCTTTAGATTTTTCCAAAGATTTTTCACAAAAAAAATTCTTTGGAAAAATCACTGGGATTCAAAATACTCTGGAGCGAACATTTCGGATTTTGTTTAAATCTCAACAATATTTTGACGAAAAAAATCCTCGTCTCCGTATTTTTACTCCCAATTTGAGCACTTTTAAGACGATAGATATTCACAAGCTCAAAGAAATTGAAGATGCAGGAGAAACATATATTGAGAAAAATTTATAACCCCTCTTTTCTGATTTTTCTTTTATGAAAATTGCTCCTTTTCATTTCGGGATTATTTCTTTTTTGGGAGGGGTT
>DYRY01000049.1 GCA_020718465.1 Anaeromyxobacter dehalogenans
ATCAAAAAATTTAGGTAAAATTACATGAGGTTTTACCCCAATCCCCTGAATTAAATTCCTTTTTGGAGTGAAGTATAACGTTACTGTTAATTTTAATGCACTTCCATCAGAAAGTTGATATATTGATTGAATTGAACCTTTTCCAAATGTTCTATCACCAATTAAAATAGCCCTTTTATTCTCTTTTAAAGCTCCTGCAAAAATTTCAGCTGCACTTGCAGTGTTATGATCTACTAAAAGATATATCTTTTGTGTTGTAAATGCTCCTTTTCGGGACGCTTTATAGAAATGTTCTGTTGAATTACGCTCTTTTGATGATACAATTACCCCTTTTGATAGAAAAAGGTCAGATAAATCAACAGCCTCATTAACATAACCACCAGGATTTCCACGTATATCAATTATAAATTGCTCCTCTTTTCTATTTAAAAGCTCTTTTTTAAGCTCTTCTGATAGTCTGCTTTGAAAGATACTAATTTTTATATATAAAATATCTTTTGAGATTTTATGTAATTCAAATGGAACAATATGAAGTTGCCCTAATTTAAATGAGATTTTTTTTAGTGAGCCTTTTTCATAAAACTCAATAGTTATCTCTGTTCCCTCAATACCACTAAGAAGATTGTTGATTTTATCTTTTCCAACTCCATAAATCTCTACTCCATTGATTTTTTCAACAATAATTCCTGATTTTATACCACTTTTTTCAGCAGGTGAATCTTTATGAACTCTTCTAATAATCATCTCATCATCTTTGATATCAAACTCAATTCCACTTCCAATAATTTCACCATCAAGCTCTTTATTAAAAACATCAAACTCCTCTGGTAAAAAAAACTCTGAATGTGGATCAAGATTTTGTATCATCTCTTTTATTGATGTGTATATTAATTTTTCAATATCACTCTCTTTATAGTATTTCTCTTGAACATAGTTTAAAACTTTTCCATAAGTTTCAAGAGCTTTAAAAACCTCTTTTTTTGATGAAGAGGCAAATAGTTGAAGTGAAATAGTGAAAATTATAATAATATATCTCATGTTGTTCACCTAAAAGATAAAAAATACAACAAAATCAAAAAAAAAACAATAGAGTTATTGATTTTTATAAAATTTTTCTGAATTTTCAACAAAGTTTAATCTTATGTAAAAAAATGGGATAATAATTTTAGCAAAAGTACAGAAATATAAAACTATAATTGTTTAAAAATTTAACTATATGAAAAAATATAAATTATATATTTTAAAATTTTAATCTGTAAAAAATATAAAAATTGTGATACTATTCGGGGTGTGTTTAATTTTATACAGTTTAATCTGTATTTTTTATGGAGTGTATATATATGAGAAATGATAAACTTCAAAGCGATGTGAATACTCAAATCTATTATGCAAGACAGGGAGTAATAACTCCAGAGATGGAGGCTGTTGCAGAGTCAGAGTATATTGAGCCATCTTTTGTTTGTAATGAGGTTGCTATTGGTAGAATGGTTATACCTGCAAATGTAAATCACAAAAATATATCACCAATTGGGATTGGTATAAATGCAAGAACTAAAATAAACTCAAATATAGGTAACTCATCTGTTAGTTCTGATATAAATGCAGAGCTTGAAAAACTTCATGCCTCCATAAAATATGGTGCTGATACAGTTATGGACCTATCAACTGGTGGTGATATAGATTTAATTCGTCAAAAAATTATTGATGCCTCTACAATTCCAATTGGTACAGTTCCTATTTATCAAGCACTTGAGGGAGTTGAATCAATTGAGGATTTAACAGAGGATATTCTTATTGATATGATAGAGCATCAGGCAAAGCAGGGTGTTGACTATATGACAATTCATGCAGGAATTTTACTTCACATGATGCCAATTGTATCAAAGCGTCTTATGGGAGTTGTAAGTAGAGGTGGGTCAATTTTGGCTCAATGGATGCTTCATCATCATAAAGAGAATCCACTTTATACTGCTTTTGATAGAATATTGGATATTGCAAGAAAGTATGATGTCACTTTATCTTTGGGGGATGGATTACGTCCTGGATGTCTTGCTGATGCCTCTGATGCAGCTCAATTTGCAGAGTTAAAAGTGCTTGGAGAACTCACTAAAAAGGCTTGGGCAAAAGATGTTCAGGTGATGATTGAGGGACCTGGTCATGTTCCATTTGATCAAATTGAGATGAATGTTAAAAAACAGATTGAGTGGTGTTATGAGGCTCCATTTTATGTTTTAGGACCACTTGTAACTGATATTGCTCCAGGTTATGACCATATAACCTCTGCAATTGGTGCAACAATGGCTGCTTACTCTGGTGCAGCCATGTTATGTTATGTTACTCCAAAAGAGCATTTAGGTCTTCCTGATTTAAATGATGTTAAAGAGGGGATTATTGCTTTCAAAATAGCAGCTCATGCTGCTGATGTTGCAAGACATCGTCCAAAAGCAAGAGAGCGTGATGACTCACTCTCAAGAGCACGTTATGAGTTTGATTGGAATAAACAGTTTGAACTCTCTCTTGATCCAGAGAAAGCAAAAGCGATGCATGATGAAACATTACCTCAAGATGTTTTTAAAGAGGCAGAGTTCTGTTCAATGTGTGGACCTAAATTTTGTGCATATAAAATCTCTAAAAATGTTCAAGAGATGGGAGCTTTAGAAGAGAATAAACAAGATAACGAATAGATCTCTTTCATATAGAAAGATTTTTATTTACTAAAAAATAAAAACAGTCTATTTATTTATCTTTTTATAGTAAATAAAAGGTATTTTAATATAATTTGATTGCTTTTAAAGAGTTTTTTTAATATAGTTTGATTGTTTTTAAAGGGTTTTCAAATGAAAAAACTATCACTAAATGTAGATCATGTTGCAACATTAAGAGAGGCAAGAAAAGGCTCTTTTCCAGACCCTGTTGCGGCTGCTTTAATTGCAGAGCAGTGGGGGGCTGATAGTATCACAACTCATTTAAGAGAGGATAGAAGACATATTCAGGATAGAGATGTTGAGATGATATCAAAACTAATTCAAACATCTTTAAATTTGGAGATGGCTGCAACAGAGGAGATGTTAAAAATTGCATACAGTATTCGTCCTAAAATGGTAACACTTGTTCCAGAAAAAAGGGAAGAGATAACAACAGAGGGAGGATTAGAGCTTATTTTAGGAAAAGATTACCTCACTCAATTTGTAAAAAATGTTCATAGTTCTAATATAAAAGTTTCACTTTTTATAGATCCAGATATTGATATGATAAAAGTGGCACATAAAATCAATGCTGATATTGTTGAGTTACATACAGGCTCTTATGCAAATGCAATATCAGATCAAGATAAATATAAAGAACTTTTAAAGTTAATTGATGCCTCCAAAACTGCCTCAAGACTTGGAATGAGAGTTCATGTTGGACATGGAATTAACTATCACAATGTTGCAGAGCTTGCTCAAATTGATGAGATTGAGGAGTTTGCTATTGGTCATGCAATTATATCTCAAGCAGTTTTTGTTGGTCTTCCACAAGCTATAAAAGATATGAAATCTGCTATTAACTCAAAAACAAAATAATCTAAAACTGTTTCAGCCTTTCTTAATCTGCTATTCATTTTTTATTTATATATTTATACTATTCTAAATATCTATTTACACAATAAAATTATTTTAAGAAAAAATAAAAAAATAAGTAAAAAAAGAGTCAAAAACTGTTTTCAACTCTTTTCTTGACAAGATTCAATCAATAATATATCTTACTGTATGATTTTTGTATATTTAAAAAAAATACAAATTCATATTTAAAAAAAAATAGATTTTAATAGGGATTTTTATCTTTTAAAAAATAGTTTTTTATAAAAAATTAGTTTTAAGATGTTTTTTTGTGAAAACATAAAGAGAATGGGTTTAAATATGGATAGAAAAGAGAATTTTTATATTTTGTTAGAGCTAAATTTAACACCACCAGAGGAGAATGAATCGGTTATTTTAGATGCAATTCAGAATAAGCAAAGAGATTGGTCTAAACTTAGAAATCACCCATCAAAAGGGCGAGAGGCACAATATTTTCTCTCACTTTTAAAAGAGATGAAAATTGTAATGTTAGACCCTATTCAGAGAAGATTAGAGGCTAATGATGCTCTAAAAAAAAATGTAAATAGTAAGAAAAAAGATGAGGATGATTTAGAGGATATTATTAGAGTTGTCACTTCAAAAGGCTCTGTTTTAGAATCAGAGTTTTTTGAGATAGTTAGAAGATTCTCTATTTTTTCGGAAAGTGAGATTAGAGATAAAATATCAGTTCCTATAAAAAAAGATACTCAAAACCCTAATAGTTTTGTTAAAAGAGATAGTAAAATTTCAGACTTAAGACCTGAAAATCTTATATCAGACTCAATTGTAAAAAAAATGGATGAGTCTTTGGCTTTTTTGAAAAAAAAGGATATTTATGACTTTTTAGGTTTAACTCAAAATAGTAATTTAATAACACTAAGAAAAAAAGCGGAGGAGCTATATCTTGAAAATAACAAGATTTCAAATAAGACTGCAGAGGTAACATCAACATCAGAGCTTTTAGGATTTTGTTCCTCTATATGTAAATCGGAAGAGAGTAAAAAACAGTATGATGAAACATTAAAATACTATAATTTAAAACAGTTGGATAGATTTATTGAGATTGCTGGAATTGATGGCTCTATTCATCCTGCTGAGTTTGATGAGATTGCAAAACAGGGAAGACTTTTCTCTATTTCAGAGAGTGAGTGTAAAAAATATATTGAATCTTTTTGTAATTCAAGAGGTTGGACACTATCAAAAGATAACTCATTTGTAAAAGTTGAATCAGGAACACTTGAAGAGCTTCTTCAGGCAATTCAGAAGGGTGATGATAAAAAAGTTAGAGAGCTATTGCGTGGTGGAGTTAATCCAAATGGAAAAAATAAAAATGGTACAACAGCACTCCTTTTAGCTGCATACTATGGTTTTGAGACTATATCCAAAACACTTATTGATAGTGGAGCAGATGTTAATTATCAAAATCCCTCTGGAATCTCTCCTTTGATTTATGCAGCATCAAAGGGTTCAAGAGAGATAATAAAACTCCTTCTTCAGTATGGTGCATCACCAACACTCAAAGATGAAAATGGATATAATGCTTTAATGTGGGCTGTTGAACAGACGCAAGAGTTTGTTATCCCAACACTAATTCAATATACAACAGATTTACAAACTGTAAATAAAAAAGGGCAAACTGTTTATGATCTTGCAAGAAAAACTGGTGAATCTAAAATTATTCAGTTTTTTGATTTAAAGCAGAACTCACAAACAACACAATCTCAAAAAAGCTCACAGGATAAATTTTTTGATGCCTGTTCAAATGGTGATATTATTGAGTTTAATAAATTGCTATCAATATCAAATATTAATGGAAAAAATGGGTTAGGGGAGACTCCTTTAATTATTGCTATAAAAAATGGGAAAACCGATATTGCAAAGGCTATTTTATCAAAATATCCACAAGTTAATATTCAGGATAATAGTGGTATGAGTGCCTTAATGCATGCAGTGGATGTTAAAAATCTTGTCATGGTAACAGAATTAGTTAAAAAATCAGATTTAAAAATAAAAGATAATAGTGGTTTTAGTGCTCTTTTTCATGCTGTTGCAAGTGGTGATGAGAGTTTAGTTAACTATATTTTAACAAGTAAAGCACCTATAAATGATAGGGATAGTAGTGGAAATACCCCTATTGCTATTGCTGTTTGGCAACAGAGAGTTAATATTGTTAAAATTTTGCTTCGTTTTGGTGCAGATGTAAAAATTAGAAACAGTTCTGGTTCATCTATTTTAGATTTGGCTAAACAGAAGGGAAATATTGAATTGATTAATCTATTTAAAAATCTTGCTCCTGAACTTGATGTTGTTCAAAATGAGGATTCAGAGAAAAATAGTAATTTTGAAAAAAAAGATTCTCAAAGTAAAGAGGCAGATTTATCAGAAAAATCGGAATCTACATCAACAAAAAGAGATACATCAGAAAGAGAAATAAAAGATACAAATAACACTAAAAAAGATGAAAAATCTCAAAATAATTCTGATAATTCTGATAATAAAAAAGTTGGTTTTTTTTCAAGAATTTGGTCAAAACTTTTTGGCAAATAGTATAGGATTTTTATGAATTTTGGGGCAATAGATTTAGGTTCAAATACATCATTTTTAAAAATTGTTAACGAAAGAAAAGAGACTCTTCTTGATAAAATTTTTTACACAAAAACAGCAAGAGGATTGAACTCTACTGGTTTTATATCAGTTGAAAAAATATTTGAATTGGATATTTTTTTTGCTGAAATTAGTGAGTTAGTAAAACAATTTTCACCAATTACTATTATTGGAAATGCAACAGCAGTATATAGAGATGCTACTAATGGTGCTGATATTATTAACTATTTTAGTAAAAAATATTCACTAAATTTAATAATTATTGATGGAAAAAAGGAGGCTCAACTCTCTTTTTTAGGTGCAAAAAATGATTTTTTAAATTATGATAACTATTTTTTAATTGATATTGGTGGTCGCTCAACAGAGATATCTTTTATTCAAAATGGTGATATTTTTGAATCATTCTCCTTCTCTTTTGGAGTTGTCTCCTTTGATGGAAAAACAAAAAATGATGTTTTTAAAGAATTAAATAGATTTAAATTTTCAAAAAAATCTAAAATATTTGTTGGTTTAGGGGGAGTTCCAACAACAATTGGAACTCTTGAGAAGGGTTTGTTATCTTTTAAAGAGGATTTAATTCATCTTTTAGAGCTATCACCAAAACAGGTTGAAAAATGGTATAGTTTTTTTAACAATAGCTCTCAAAAAGATATTGAAAATTTAGATATTTTAGATCCAAAAAGAAGAGATGTGATAAAATCAGGTTCAATGATTTTATTGGCAATATTAGAGTTTTTTGATGCAGAAAAAATCATTTTGTCAACCAAAAGTTTACGAGATGGTATAATTGAAGAGATAATAAGTTAATTACTATTGGTGTTTTATGAGAATTGGTACTTGGAATATAAATTCAATAAGAAAAAGAGGTTCACATATTTTAAGATGGATTGGGGATAAAAAAATTGATATTCTTGCTGTTCAAGAGACAAAAGTTGAGGATGATAAGTTCCCAATAGATATTTTTACAAAAAGTGGCTACTCTGTTATATTTTGTGGTGAAAAACATTTTAATGGTGTTGCAATTATTTATAATAGTGCAATAAAAATTGAGAATATTGAGTATTCAATTGACTCTTTTGATGATGAAGAGGCACGATTTATCTATTTTGAGGTTGAGGGAGTCTCTGTTTATTCAATATATTATCCAAGTGGAACTGATATTGATTCTCCAAGATTTCAGTATAAATTAACATATTTTACAGCTGTTTTAGAGATGATAAAAAAAAGACACACTCCAAAAGATAAAGTTCTTATTGTTGGTGATTTTAATATAGCTCCATTTGATATTGATGTTTATAATCCAAAAGTAATGAAAAATAAATTATCTTTTCATCAGGATGAACATAAAGCTTTAGAAACCTATTTTGACTGGGGTTTTGAAGATCTTTTTAGAGTTTTTCATCCAACAGAGACAGATATTTTTACATGGTGGGATTATAGAAAAATGAGTTTTAATCGTAATCTTGGTTTAAGAATAGATCTATTTTTAACAACAAGAGTTTTAACAGATTTGGCTTTTGATTGTAATATTGATATAAAACCACGAAGGTGGGAGAGTCCATCAGATCATGCTCCTGTTTATGCAACCTTTAATATTCCTATTAGTTAGTCTAATATTATTTTTTATTTTTTTCACATTCATTGGGTTAAAACCCACTGTTTATGTAAAGAAAAAAATATGATTAATTAATTATACAAAATATAGATAATAAATCGCTTTTTTCTGTTTTTTTTAGAAAAATATGATTATTTTTTTGCTATTTTTTTAATAAGTAGCTACTATTTGCATTATCTAAAGTAAAAAGTTGACTTCTAATATTTTTTTTTATAAAATGGGTTGTTACATTTATGGATGATTTATGGACGAAAAATTAAAAACTGATATTAACAATGAGGAACAAGAGAAACAAACCCCAGAGATATCTAATGAGATTATTGAGATGCTTAAAAAAGAGAATGACTCTTTAAAGGAGGAGTACTCTAAACTCAAAGATGGATATGTTAGAGTTGCAGCAGACTTTGAAAATTTGAAAAAAAGGAGTAAAAAAGAGATTGATGATATTAAAAAATATGGTGTATCATCTCTTTTAAAAGATACTTTACCTGCAATTGATAATCTTTTGCGTGCAATAGAGCACTCAAAAAATAGTTCCGATTTTAAGGCATTATCTGATGGAATAGAGCTTGTTTATCGTCAGTTTTTAGGAGTTTTAGAGAGTTATAATGTTAAACCTTTTGATTCTGTTGGAACTATTTTTGACCCATCAAAACATGAAGCTCTTCAGATTATGCCAAATGGTGATGTTGATGATAATACTGTTCTTATCGAGTATGAGAAAGGTTATTATATTGCAGATAGACTTTTAAGACCAGCAAAAGTTATTGTTTCTAAAAAAGTAGAAGTTAAAAAAGAGATGCCAATTATTGAGGAGAACTCCTCTTTAGATGATGAAGAGAGTGTTGAACAGAGTAAAATTGATATTGAAGCATAAAGATATTGATAGGAGTCCAAATTGTCTAAAATAATTGGAATAGATCTTGGAACAACAAATAGCTGTGTAACTGTTATGGAGGGGGATGAGGTTATTGTTATCCCAAATAGTGAAGGGAGTCGAACTACCTCATCTGTTGTGGCTTTTATACATGGTGAAGAGCTTGTTGGTCAGGTTGCAAAACGTCAGGCAGTAACAAGTCATGAGAATACTGTTTATGCTATTAAAAGATTGATTGGTAAAAAATATGATGATCCAGAGATAGTTGCATTTAAACAGAGGGTACCGTTTAAGATAATTAAAGCATCTAATAATGATGCTTGGGTAAATATTGCAGGAAAAGAGTTTTCTCCACAAGAGATATCTGCTAAAATATTATCAACCCTTAAAGAGATTGCAGAGGATTATATTGGAGAGTCAATATCAGAGGCAGTTATAACTGTTCCTGCCTATTTTGATGATGCACAACGTCAAGCAACAAAAGATGCTGGAAAAATTGCTGGATTGGATGTTAAAAGAATTATTAATGAGCCAACTGCAGCTGCTCTTGCTTATGGTTTAGATAAAAAAATTTCAGAAACTGTTGCTGTTTATGATCTTGGTGGTGGAACTTTTGATATCTCAATTTTAAAAATTGATGATGGTGTTTTTGAGGTTAAATCAACAAATGGTAATACAATGCTTGGGGGAGAGGATTTTGACATAAGAATAATGAATTTTCTTCTTGAAACATTTGAAAAAGAGAATGGAATCGATTTATCAAGAGATAAAACAGCTATTCAAAGAATAAAAGAGGCAGCTGAAAAGGCAAAACATGAGTTATCATCAGTATTAGAAACAGAGATTAGTATTCCATTTATAACTGCAGATGCAACAGGTGCAAAACATCTTGTTGTAAATCTAACAAGGCATAAATTTGAATCTCTTGTTGATGACCTTATTGAAAAAACTTTGGAACCTTGCAGAATTGCTTTAAAAGATGCTGGATTAACAATAAAAGATATTGATGAGGTTATTCTTGTTGGTGGTATGACAAGAATGGTTAAAGTTCAGGATAAAGTTACAACTTTTTTTGGAAAATCGGCTCACAAAGGTGTTGACCCTGATGAGGTTGTTGCTATTGGAGCATCAATTCAGGGGGCTGTATTAACAGGTGAGATTGAGCATGTTTTACTTTTAGATGTAACACCACTCTCATTGGGTATTGAAACAAAAGGGGGAATTTTTACAAAATTGATTGAAAAAAACACAACAATTCCTGTTAGAGTGAGTGAGATATTTACAACAGCTGTGGATAATCAAAATTTTGTTACAGTTCATGTTTTACAAGGAGAGAGAGAGTTATCATCAGAAAACCGCTCTCTTGCAAGATTTGAGCTAACAGGTATTCCTCCAGCTACAAGAGGGGTTCCTCAAATTCAGGTTACATTTGACATTGATGCAAATGGAATTCTTCATGTATCTGCAAAAGATTTAGGAACAGGAGAGGAAAAAGCGGTTCAAATTACTCCAACATCTGGATTAAATGAGATGGAGATAAATAAAATTGTTCAAGAGGCTAAAAATAATAAAATTCAGGATGAACAGAGAAAAAAAGTTATTGAACTCTCAAATAATTTAGAGACTGTTTTATACTCTGCTAAAAACCTACTCTCTTTAAGTGGAGTTTTTGAAGAGGCAAAAGTTAAAAAATTAAAAGAGCGGATTGAGGATGCAGAGAAAGCTCTTAGAGAGAGAACTCCATTTGAACTTCAGGTTGCAACAGATAATTTAAATGCTTTAACACATGAACTATCTGAAGCTCTCTACAAATAGAAAGGTTTTAAATGAAAATTACATGTGAGAAATGTGGTGTTGTTTATAAAATAAATGTTCCTGAATCAAGTAAAGGGAAAACAATAAAAACACAGTGTCCAAAATGTAAACATATTCAGAGTAGTTTAGTTGGTAATTCAGCAGAGATTGATTTAGATAAAACTAGTGAAACTCAAATTCCTCCACTAAAAAATCTTAAAACTCCAACACAAACACAAAATGAGTTAGATTTAGAGTTATCTAAATCTGCTAATTTTAGTGGATTTGATCTTGAACCACCATCAAAAGCATCAAATAGTAATCCATTTTTAGCAGAGGCACTATCAAAATCCAACTCAAACCCATTTTTTTCTGACTCCTCTTCAAACTCAATGAGTTCAAACTCAATAAGCAATACAGTAAACTCATTTAATACAAAAAATGCAACAAATGACTCAAAACAGCCAATATCAAATAAGCTTTCAGAGGATTTTTTTACAAATGAGTTCACACTTCCTGTTATTGATATAGAAAAAATTAGAAAAGATGAGGAGAGATCTCTTGTTAATAAGTTTACTCCATTTGAAACAGGAGAGATTAAAAAAACAGAGATGTTTTATAAAGCAAAAAAAGGAAATCTTTTTTTAGGACCATATAATCTTGATGAGATGATTCAGGCAATAAAAGTTGGTGATGTTACAAAAGAGTGGTCTTTTTCTAAAGGTGGTGGTGAGTGGTTGCCAATTGAGAAGTTTAATGAGTTATTGGCATATTTTCCTAGCAGAATTGAGAAAACAAAAGATAAAGGGCAATCAATTCCAAAACTTATAGTAAAGTATCTTTTTGTTGCAATTTTTTTGGGTGGAATAGCCTTTGGAACTGTATATCTTCTGGAGAATTTTTCAGAGATAAAATCAACAATAAAAGAGGTTTCTGCTGGTGATGAAAAAAAAGATCTACTAAAAGAGTATATAAAAAAATGGTCAGAGGGAGTTATTTTATCAGATAGAACAGAGAGTGATTTGCATATTTCTGGAATAAATGATTACTATAATGATAATGAGGAGGATTACATCCTCTCTGTTCAAAAGTTTAAAGAGGTTTTAGTAAAAGATCCAACAAGAGTTGACTCATTTTTTCAGATGATTATTGCAGTATCTCTTTCAACATCATCTATTGAGAAAAAAGAGGATTTAGAGGTTTATAAAAAAATTCTTCAAGAGATGTTGAGTAAAAATAGAACTAATGTCTCTATTCATAATGCTTTAAGTGCAATTAATTTTAAGTTAGTACAATTTAATGAGGCATATTCAGAGGCATTAGAGGCTTATAAAATTCAACCTGCAAATCCAATTTCTCACTTTCTTTTGGGGCAGATATATCTAAAAACACAAACAGATAAAGCAATAGAGTCTTTTAAAAAATCGGTTGAGCTTGAGCCACGATTTATGGCAGCAAATAAAATGCTTGCAAAATCATTTTTACAATCAAAAGATTTTAGAGGAGCAGTTTCATATTATGAGAATCAAAAATCAGCTTTCTCTAAATTTGTTTTAGCTAGAGTATATTTGGAGATTGGTTTTTACTCAAGAGCAATAAATACTTTAAAATACTTAATTAAAATGAAAGATGCACCTGTTGATGCTTTTATTTTGCTTGGAGCCTCACTTTATCAATTTGAAAAAAACTATAAAGAGGCTTTAGAGATTTTTCTTGATTTGGAGGAAAAGGAGTTTTTTAAAGCTAAAAAAAGTGATAAGCTTGATATTTTAAAACATATCTCAATTATCTACAGGCTTCAAAATAGTTTTCAAAAAGCATTTGACTACACAACAAAGCTTCTCTCTCTTGAACCAAAATATCCTCCAGCACTTTTTAATATGACACTTCTATATATCCAACAAAAAAATTATGATAAAGCTGATTTCTATATAAATCAGTTTAAAAAAGAGGTTCAAGGTTTAGATAAAGAGTCTCACATTCTAACATTTGAGTATCACAAAGCAAAAGGGGAGTATTTAGAGGCAATAGATTCTTTAAATACACTTATTTCTAAAGAGAGATATAATAATGTTTTTTATTTAATGAAAGCAGAGATTGCAACAATGAAAAAAGATTTTGATCTTTCACATGCAACACTTTATGAATTAAATAAAATTGATCCCGATTACTATATGAGAAATTATCTTAAATTAACAGACTATTTTGTTGGATTTTATGAGCCTCAAGAGTTAGTAAAATATTATGATTCACTTATAAAAAATCCAGACTCTGAAATGTATATTGTTTTAAACAATGTTGGAATAATATATTATCAACTTAGAAAATATGATAGAGCTTTATTCTATTTCATAAAAGCTTTAGAGTTAGATGATAGAAATTTTTCAAACTATCTCTATCTTTCATATATAAACTATAATACTAAAAAATATAAAAATGTTTTTAATTATGTTGATAAGGGAATTGAGTTGCAAGATACAAATCCAATGTTCTATCTTATTGCAGTTAAAGCAGCAGTTAAAAATAATGATTTCGAAAAAGCAAAAAAATATTTAACACTTGGACAACTAAAAGTTCAAGACTCTCCATTTATTAATCTTGCAGAGGCAATCTATCTTATTGGAACAGGTGATGATATAAAAGCAACTACACTTTTAAAAAATCTTCAAGATATTTTTCAATATGATTACTACATAAAAAATCTTCTATTCTCACTAAAAGTTGAGTAATTTTTTTTCTATATAAAACAGATAAAAAACTTTTTTATATTGAAGATTATTAGAAAAATAGTTAAAATTAGTTATATTTTTTTGATGAAACATGAGTATACTTAACTATTTTTTTGGTTCCAACTGTGTAGTTTGTGGAAAAGAGAGTGAGGATAAAATATGTTTAGATTGTTTTAATAAAATTAAATTTTTTCCAAAAGATTTCTATTTTGAAAGAAAAGATTTTTATTTTAAAAAAATTTATCCACTGTTTCCATATAATAATATTGTATCTCAACTAATTCACAAATATAAATTTGATGACTATCGCTCTATTTCAAAACTTTTTTCAACTTGGTTGAATCAATATTTTTATGAAATCATTGATAGTTATGACTATATTCTTCCTGTTCCAATTCATATTAAAAAAGAGAAAGCTCGTGGCTTTAATCAAACAGAGCTTATTTTAAAAGAGGGGGGTTGGAGTGGTAAACTATTTGTAGATATAAAAAAAAATATCTCAACAAAACAGCAATCACTTATGATAAGTGATGTTGGTAGAAAAAAAAATATTGAAAATGTTTTTGAAATTTCTGAAAGTGGAGTTGAATTAGTAAAAAACAACTCTTTTTTAATATTTGATGATGTTACAACAACAGGAACAACTGCAAATGAGATTGCAAAGCATCTATATTTTTGTGGAGCTTCAAAAATAGATTTAATGGTTTTAAGTTTAGCATGAGTTTTTGTTTATTTTATATTTTTTCTGTTTTTATTTTTATTTATAGGACTATTATGAGAAAAAAAAATGTAATATTTTTAATTTTTATACTATTTAGCCTACAAATTTTCTCTGAAGAGTTTCCATTAATGCTAAAAATTGATGGAGATGTTAATGTATTAGATGATTTTAGAGCTGGAGTTGAGGAGGAATTAACAAATTTTAACTACTCACTCATAAGTGAAATAATTCAGGAGGAGGCACTTAAAGAACAGGCTAGTCAGAGAAAAAAAAACTGCTATGATGAGGAGTGTGTTGTTGATACAGGAAAAATGTTGGCAGCAAAAGGGATAATTTTTATAAATATTAAAAGAAAAAACAGTAATCTTTATCTTTTTTCAGCAAAATTTATAGATTTAGAGTTAGCTATTACAAAAAAATCGGTTTCAAAATATTTTGAATATAGTTTGAGTAGTTTTAAAGAGCTAAATAGTTTTGGAAAACTTTTTATTAAAGAGCTTTTTACTAAAGAGATAAAAAAAGATGAAAATAGTTTTGAATTAAGAGAAAAAAAAGATAATTTAGAAAATCAACATCAAAATAAAAGTTTAACAGAAAATAATAATCCAAAGATAACCATAAAAGTTGATTTAGATGATTGGTTAATACCAATATTTGCCTATATTCCATCGGAATCTATAACATTAGTTGGTGTTGAGTTCTATAAATTTAGATGGAAAATATTACAAGTTGGTTCTCCATCGATTTTAATCTCAACAGATGGAGTTTTTTCTATATCTCTTTTTAATTGTGGAGTTAAATATAGTTTTGGAGAGATAAAATCACATCAAATTGGATTAAGTTATAACATGTTTTTTCTAAAAATTCATGAAGGAGATAGTATTAAACGTTTTGATTTTCCAATTGAGCTATCATATCGCTATAGTTTTGCTGATAATATATTTTTTGAGGGTGGATTAGGTATTTTTATTAACTATAATATTGAAGATAGTGTTAAAAATATTGATATAAGCTCTAAGTTTGATAAATTAATGATATATTTTAAATTCTCATTTTTTTATGAGATAATTAAAAGAAATAAAAAAGATATTTTTTAAATTTTCTCTTTTTTTATTTTAAAAATTGTTATTTATTTAATTTTTTATTGATTTTTTTCTATTATATTGTAAAATGTTTTTATGTTTTCTTTAGGTTTAAAATATTTTATTTTGTTTATGTTTTTTTTTATACGATTTGTAGCTAAAGCTACCTGTTAATAATTTTTTTTTGATGGAGGATAGTATGAGTGATAATGTTAATACAAGAGTTGCGAACTTTAGTAAAATCTTAGTAGAAAAAAAAGATTTTCCTAGATATGTTTTAGAACAATTTGATGTTGTTGTTGAAGCAGAGAAGAGATATTATGAAGCAATATCTCCATTAGCAAAAAACACAGCAGAGATACGATCATTAAGTGAAGAAAAAAATTTAACAACTATTAAAAGTTATCAAATTTTATCAATTATCTTTAATAACTATAGAGTTATAAAAGATATTAAAAAAAGAAATCTATATTTTTCAAATGAGCGACCAAATGATATTAAAAGAGATGTCAATAAAATGAGAGAGATTATTGATATAATGCTATCAACAAATAAAATAAAACCAGATGAGATTATTGAGCAGTATAAAGATAAATTACAAGAGGTAAAAGATTCTCTTGATAAAGTTATTTCATCAGGAAATTTAATTGGTAATAAAAAACTTTTAAAATTATTAAAAGAGAAAGCAAAAGAGAGTTTTGAAAATGAGTATTTAAAATTAAAACATCTTGTTATAGCAGCATTAATAGGAACAGAACAGGATTATAGAATATTTTTTCCTACTTTATCAAAAAAAAAAGTAAAATCTGATTCTCAACAATAAAAATCATAATAAAATACTGTAGAAAAAGATTTTTTTCTTATTTTAATAATGTTTCTATAAAAAAAGTAAATAAAAAAAAATAAAAACATACAGTAAAAAAAATATAAAGTTAATATATTTATATTTTTAATATATAAATACTGTAGAAAAAGATGTTTTTCTTACTTTAATAATATTTCTATAAAAAAAATAAATAAAAAAAATAAAAACATACAGTAAAAAAAATATAAAGTTAATATATTTATATTTTTAATATATAAATACTGTAGAAAAAGATGTTTTTTTCTTATAAAAGATTAAAAAAAATATAACATAAAATATATTTATGAATAATTTTTGATTTAACTTTACCCACAATAAAATAAATAAAATAATATTATCTTTTGTTTTATCTAAAGTGTAAAATTCTGAATAATTTTTGATTTAACTTTACCCACAATAAAATAAATAAAATAATATTATCTTTTGTTTTATCTAAAGTGTAAAATTCTGAATAATTTTTGATTTAACTTTACCCACCCCCCAGCCCCCTCCCAAGAGGGGGTGTAATTTATTATGTTTAATTCTTTATTTTTTCTTAGAAGAGAAAAAAATTAAAATAGTATTTTTTTTTAAAATTAGTAGTTAAAATAAAGTATTTAGAAGATAAATAAAGTAAATAAAAAATTTTTAAATTTTTTTTGTACTATTTTATTTTAATATTTACTATAAATACTGTAGAAAAAGATTTTCATATTAAAATTATACAATTTTTTTGTCAATATATCTTGAATTTAAAACTCTTAGTGTTCCCATATAGTCCATTGTAAATTCAACTAAATCTCCAACTTTATATAAATTTTTATTCTCTTTAAAATCTAAAACTATCATATCTGATGATGCTCCAGCAAAAGTTATAGAAGTATCAACAGGAAAAATATGTTTATTATCAACATCAAGAAGACCAATATCAATAATTGCACGATAAGAGCATTCATTAATTTTATCTGAATTTGTTCAAAATTCATCGCTTGGTTGATTTAGTTTCTCTGTTAACTCTATAATTTCTGCATATAATTTAAAAACATCAAAGTTCATTCCTTAAATCGATAATATCTTTTTTTTCAGACTCTGTTGGTCTGTTTTCACTGTTAAATATTTTAAAACTCATAAAACCTCCTTAAAAGATATATAAATTTGATAAAAACATTGTTTTTAAGATTTTTTGATAAAAAATTAAAAAATAGGAACTCTTTTTTATAATTTTGGGTTAACACTTAAAAATATAAAAGTTAAGCATAGATGAAAAAAAAACTAAAAAATAGATGAAAAATTAAGAAAAAAGTTGTATGATAAATTCTGTTCATGTTTAAAAAATATGAATAGATCTTTTTTATAATTTAGTATAAAAGTATAAAGGAAAAAATTATGGTTGAATACTACTTAAAAACTCCAGAGCAGATAAAAAAAATAAAAGAGGCTGGTGATATTTTACATAGACTATTTGAACAGCTTTCAACTTTTATTGTTCCTGGTTTAAAAACAATTGAGATAGAGAAGTTTGCAGAGGATTTTATTAAAAAAAATGGAGCGATTCCAGAATTTATGAATGTTCCAGGATATCGTCATGCAACTTGTGTTTCAATTAATGATGAGGTTGTTCATGGAATCCCATCATCTAAAAAATCTATAAAAGAGGGTGATATTGTTAAAGTTGATGCTGGTGCAAAATTAAATGGGTTTATTGCAGACTCTTGTGTGACATTTCCTGTTGGAAAAATAACTAAAAAAATACAACAACTCGTTGATGTTACAAAAGAGGCTCTCCATTTAGGAATAGAGCAGGCAGTAATTGGAAATCATTTAGGTGATATTGGAAATGCAATTCAGAAACATGTTGAAAAAAATGGTTACTCTGTTGTTAGAGATTTTGTTGGGCATGGTGTTGGCTTACAACTTCATGAACCTCCACAAATTCTACACTATGGAAAAGCAGGAACAGGAATAAAACTTCTTGAAGGAATGGTTTTAGCAATAGAACCAATGGTAAATGAGGGTGTTTGGCGTGTAAAAGTTCTAAAAGATGGCTGGACAGCAGTAACTCTTGACCAAAAACTCTCTGCTCAATTTGAACATACTATTGCTATAACTTTAAATGGTCCAGAGATTCTAACTTGATAATATTTTTTTACCTTCAATAGAAAATAAAAATATTTTATATGATTAAAAAATTTTTTACTATAAAAATAAAAGATTTTCATAATATTTTTTTATCTTCAATAGAAA
>DYRY01000050.1:0-1154 GCA_020718465.1 Anaeromyxobacter dehalogenans
TGGCCAAAATGGATTTTATGTTGATAATTCTGGTGAAGATGAGGTTTTTTATATTCAACCATCAGTAAAAATAAAGGTGGGAAAACTAATTTTAGTTCTATACTATCTATATTCTGAATATAAATTACCACAAAATAAAAAATTTAATAAATCAATTCCAGTAATATGGGTTCCTTTATTTGGGCAACTAACAGATTTTCAATCTGCCTACTTTACCTCTTTTGCACAAGAGAATGGTGGAAAATATGATGAAGCAATTGATGCTCTTATTGATGAGTATGAAGTTGATAAAAAAGAGGCTTTAGAGGATTTTGAGATTTTTTATCAGCAACTTGATATTTATTGGTTAATTTAAAGTTTTATTGGTATAGTATTTTTTTGAATAGAATTTTATTCTATTTTATCTAAACTCCAAAAAAATATAACTATAAAAGAAAATAGAAATCAAATGTAGAAAAAATATCAGTAAATTAATGAAAGTTATCATAAAATTTTACAACAAACTGTTATTTTTGAATATATTGTTAAATTCATGAAAAATATTAAAAAATAGTTTTTTTTATATAAAATATTTTTGACATTAATCTATCTTCAAGTAATAATCAGAGTGTAAGATTTTGAGGAGATATTATGAACAAAAACAGCAAAAAACTGTCCTTAAAAAGTTATTTATACTTTTTTAAAGATAATAATAGTTTTTCCAAAATAAATAGAGTTTTTATCTCATTAATAACTATTGTAATTTCATTGGGTTTTTATAGTTGTGACTCCTCTAAAGGTGATTCTAACCCAAATATGCAGATTCAAACAGTTTCATGTGAAAATATTAAACCAGATAACTCTCATTGGAGTGATTTTAACGAAAATGGGATGATTACTCAAAAGTTTGATGGTGAGAAATTTGTTCCACCAGTAGACTCTTGTGGATGGATTTGTGATGAGGGATTTATACGAAATTATAGTAGTTGTATTCCTAAAAATGGAGAGATTATCGATTCTGATTCTGACTCTGTTCCAGATGAACAGGATAATTGTCCAATAATTTATAATCCAGATCAGTTAGATTTTGATAGTGATACTATTGGTGATCTTTGTGATGATGATATTGATGGTGATGGGATTGATAATGATGAAGATTTCTGCCCTTATGATAT
>DYRY01000050.1:1254-5896 GCA_020718465.1 Anaeromyxobacter dehalogenans
ATGGAGTTTTAAATTTAAATGATAACTGTCCAGATGTTAAAAATAGCTCTCAAGATGATTTTGATAGTGATACTATTGGTGATCTTTGTGATAATGATATTGATGGTGATGGGATTGATAATGATGAAGATTTCTGCCCTTATGATATAAATAACAACTGTTTAAATTTGGGAGATGATGATGAAGATGGTGTTATTGATGAAGAGGATAACTGCCCAGAAACATATAATCCAGATCAGTTAGATTTTGATAGTGATACTATTGGTGATCTTTGTGATAATGATATTGATGGTGATGGAGTTTTAAATTTAAATGATAACTGTCCAGATGTTAAAAATAGCTCTCAAGAGGATTTTAATAGTGATGGTGTTGGTGATGCTTGTGTTCCTCAATTAGGAACAACAGAGTATCCATTTATTATAAATAGTAAACAGAGAGTTTTTGAGGATATAAAAAATACAAATAACTCCACTCAATCAACTATAAACTCCTATCCTCCAAACACACTTAATGAGGCTGGAAAAGAGTATGTTTATGGTTTTAAACTTGAAGAGACCTCATATTTTGAGGCTTGGATTGATGAAAGACAACAAAGAAGAGATGATGTTGATATAGATTTACAACTTTTATCATCAATAGAGTCAATAACTCTTATTAGTAGAGGTGATTTAAAAATAGAGAGAACTCTTCTTCAAGCAGGAGTATACTATTTTACTACTGATAGTTATGTTAAAAATGGAGTATCCCTTGAAGGGGAGTATTGGTTAAAAGTAAAAATTGAGTCCGTTTTTAATGGTACAAAAGAGGATCCAATTGATTTATCTGGAAAAAAAGGGATAAATACTCTCTCCTTACCTTTTGAATTTAGCGATTCAAGAACAACTGGAGATGCAACATCAAATATTTTTAGTACTTATGCAGGATATACGCACTTAAATGAAGGTGGAAAAGAGTATATATACAGATTTACAATTGATAGAGAGGCAAGAGTTGCAGCTATGATATCAAAACCAGAACCAAGTGGTGTTGATATTGATATAAATCTATTAAGCTCTTTAAGAGATGAAAATGGTGTTGCTGTAGATCTTATATCAAGAGGAGATTTTCAGATATATGCAAGATTACAACCAGGAACCTACTATATTGTTGCAGATAGTTATAATAGTTTAGTTGGTAACTATAAACTAAATGTTGCTATTAGACCAATAAAAGGTTTTAATGGTGAGAGACTTTTTAATGATTACATAATGGAGGCAATCTACCTAACTGATTTTAGATATAGACTTTTAGGTTATGATAGTGATTGGTTAACTCATGATAAAACTTATGGTAATCAGAACTATAATGACTCCTCTCACTATGGAACAATCACACGTCTAAATACAAGTAGAACAATGTGTGTTGCTGCTGTTTGGGAGATTATGTTAACTGCAATGGAGTTATATGTTGAGGATACTGGAGATTACTCTGTTTATGACTACTTAACTTTGAGTAGTTGGAAAACTCAATCACAACCAAATATAAAAGGACATATTTGGGTAAATCATAGTTATTCCCATGGTTCAGCAGATGCTGTTTCAAATTTTGGAATGGGTGAGCATAAGATGTTTTGGGAGTTAACTCCAGGTTCTCTTTTAGGAATAACACGTTCAACAGGAACAGGTCATGCAGTTGTATTTGTTGCATTTATTGATAAGTGGGGTTTTGAGTATGATATTTATGATGAAAGTAGAGATATAATTGGTTTTAAATACTACTCATCACAAGGTGGATATGATGAGGGTAATGGTGGTATGGATTATAGATATGCAATTTTTAAACAGTATCACACATCAACCTACTGTAACTCAAATCCAAGAGTTTGTGATGGAGATAGTGTTCCAATTATGCCATATAAAAGGGATTTAAATATTTACTATCATAATGAGGGATATTGTCAATCAGGAACAGCAAAAGTTTCAGACCCAGTTGATTTGGATAGAGGACTTCAACTTTGTCGATTAAATACAGGAGTGATGTTTTCTCCAACTGAATGGAGTTATAATAATGTAAGATGTGATAATGTAACAAGCACTGCTTTATGTGGTAAGTCATCAAAAACATTACTTCCAGAGGTAATTGAATCATTTGACTTTGAATATTTTAATGGAATCACTTATGATGATGACTCAAATATAATCAGATAGCTCTTAAAAAAAATTATAAATAAATCACTCTTTCACTTTTTTTAAAGCTAAAATAAGGATTATTTTTTAGATTTAAAATAAAATAATATTTTTAAATCTTAAGATTGACTTAAAAATATAAAAAGTATAAAATAATGTTGTTTTATTAGAGGATTTACATGTATTTAAAAAAAGAGATTCCATTTGGTAACACCACTCTCTCAATAGAGACTGGTAAAATGGCAAAACAGGCAGCAGGGTCTGTTGTTATGAGAGCTGGTGATACAATGTTGTTAGCAACAGTTACATCTGGTCTTGAGCCAAGACTTGGTGATTTTATGCCACTCACAGTGGATTTTATATCAAAAATGTATGCAGTTGGAAAAATTCCTGGTGGATACTTTAAAAGAGAGACAAAACCACCAGAGTCTGATGTTCTTATTGCAAGACTTACAGATAGACCTATTCGTCCACTTTTTCCAGATGGCTACTCTTATGAGACTCAAATTATTGTAACTGTTCTCTCTGTTGGAGATGAAAATGTTTATGAGTCACTTTCAATGATTGGCTCATCTGCTGCTTTAATGTTCTCTCATATTCCTTTTCAAACTCCTATTGCTGGAGCAAAAGTTGGTAGAATTGATGGTAAATATATTCTTAATCCAACGCTTGAAGAGTTTGAAAAATCTGATATTGACCTTACTGTTGCAGCATCTATTGAGGCAATTGTTATGGTTGAGGGTGAAGCAAAAGAGGTTCAAGAGAGTGTTATTGTTGAGGCTCTTGCATTTGCACATGAGGCTTTAAAACCTGTTTGTCAACTTCAAATAGAGATGATGAAAGAGTTAAATATTAAAAAAATGGAGTCATTTGAGGTTCTTGAGTATGATGATGAATTGGTTCAAAGTGCAAAAAGATTTGCAACAGAACCTCTTATCAAAGCAACCCTGATTAAAACAAAAGGGGAACGCTATGATGCCTACTACAAAATAAAAAAAGAAACAATTGCATATATGTCTGAAAAACATCCTGATGTAGATTGCTCAGGAGAGGTTGAAAAAGCTCTTGAGGATATTAAGCGTGAGCTTATAAGAGGACGAATTATTCATGAAGACTTAAGAATTGATGGTAGAAATACAAAACAGATTCGTCAAATCACCTCAGAAATTAGACTTCTTCCAAGAGTTCATGGAAGTGCACTTTTTACTCGTGGTGAAACACAAGGTCTTGTTACCATTACTTTAGGAGCTCCAAGAGATATTCAAAAAACAGAGACAATTAATGGTGATATTGAAACATCATTTATGCTTCACTATAATTTTCCTCCATTCTCTGTTGGAGAAGCAAAACCACTAAGAACCCCAGGTAGAAGAGAAGTTGGTCATGGAAATCTTGCATTAAGAGGGTTAAAATATGTTCTTCCTGCTTATGAGAAGTTTCCATACACAATAAGAGTAGTTTCAGAGATTCTTGAATCAAATGGTTCATCCTCTATGGCAACTGTTTGTGGTGCTACTCTTGCACTTATGGATGCAGGAGTTCCAATATCTAAACCAGTTGCAGGAATTGCAATGGGATTAATTGAAAATGGAACTGATTATTATGTTTTATCAGATATTTTAGGTGATGAGGATCATCTTGGTGATATGGATTTCAAAGTTGTTGGAACAAAAGATGGAATTACATCTCTTCAAATGGATATTAAAGTAAAGGGGCTTCCAGAGGGTGTTTTATCAAAAGCTCTTCAGCAGGCAAAAGAGGGAAGAATTCATATTATCAATGAGATGGCAAAAGCTATTGCTGAACCAAACAAAGAGTTATCTCCACACTCTCCGCAATTTTCAGAATTAATGGTTAATTCAGATAAACTTGGTGTTCTTATTGGACCAAGTGGAAAAAACATTAAAAAGATAATTGAGGAAACAAAGGCTGATATTGAAATTAAAGATAGTGGTTCTGTTAGAATTTTTGCACCAAATTTAAAATCTTGTCAACTTGCTGAACAACGAGTTTTAGAATCTGTTTTAGAGCTTGAGTTAAACCAAGTCTATGATGGAACTGTAAGTGGAATCAGAGAGATTGGTGCAATTATTCAACTTCCAGGAAATAATAGTGCTCTTCTTCATATCTCTGAAATAGCTCATGAGCGTGTTAATAAAGTTGAAGATTATCTAAAAGTTGGTGAAGTAATTCAAGTAAAACTTATTCAACAGAGAGATGGGAAAAATAGTGTTAGCTTAAAAGCTCTTCTTCCAGTTCCAGAGGGAGTTTCGACAGAAACTCAAGAGGAAAAACGTCCATTCAAAAAAGAGGATAATTACAAAAAAGAGGATAACTACAAAAAAGATGGTGGAAAACCTTTTAATCGTAAACCAAGATAACTTTTTAATTAATCTAAAAATTTACAAATAAAATATAGTAATTCAAATAAAGTTTTATTATTTTCTTTCTAAAAACAAACAGAATTTTATTATTTT
>DYRY01000050.1:5996-18042 GCA_020718465.1 Anaeromyxobacter dehalogenans
TTTTCTTTCTAAAAACAAACAGAATTTTATTATTTTATTTATAATTAAAAAATGTTATAGTATTATGTTTATATTTTTTAATAGAGGCTAAATGAGATATAAATCTTTTGAGCTAGACCAGTTTCAGATTGATGCAGTAACAGCAATATCACAGAATAAAAGTGTTGTTGTTTCTGCCGCAACAGGAACAGGAAAGACTTTAATTGCTGATTATGCAATTGATATGTATTTAAAGAAAGGGCAAAAAATTATATATACAGCTCCTATTAAAGCATTATCAAACCAAAAATATAGGCAATTTAAAGAGGAGTTTGGTGAAGATAGAGTTGGATTAATAACTGGTGATATTGTAATTAATCCAAAAGGTGATGTTTTAATAATGACTGTTGAGATTTATAGAAATATGTTAATGGTTTCTGACCCTATGATTCCAGAGATTGCTTGTGTTGTTTTTGATGAAATCCACTTTATAAATGATCGTGATAGAGGTATTATTTGGGAGGAGTCTATTATTTTTAGCCCAAACTCAATTAGATTTGTTTGTCTATCAGCAACAATCCCAAATGTTGTTGAGTTTGCCTCTTGGATTAGAAAGATAAAAGAGCATAGTGTTGAGGTTGTTGAGTATCACAATAGACCTGTTCCATTAACTCATATGTTTTATGAAAAGTTTACAGGCTTACTATCTTTTGAAGATTTTAGAAAAAAGGAGAAAGAGTTCCACTCCTCAACTCAAAAAGGGGTTTCTAAAAAAGAGTATTATAAAGATAAAAAAACACTTAATTATATAGATTTATCACAATTTCTGTATAAAACAAAAAAAACACCAACCCTCTGCTTTATTTTTTCAAGAGCAAAAACAGAATCATTTGCACTTGAACTATCAAGAAAAAAACAGTTAACACTAAAAATAGACTCAACAAAAATTAACTCAATTATAGATGAAACATTAGGTACTGATGAAAATGAGATATATAATCTTAATACATCTAAAATTTTAATAGAGTGTTTAAAAAAAGGGATTGGATTTCATCATGCAGGATTACTTCCTCGCTTAAAACTTCTTGTGGAGAGACTTTTTGGTGAAGGCTTACTTCATTTTCTTTTTGCAACAGAGACTTTTGCTGTTGGAATAAACATGCCTGCAAAAACTGTTGTTTTTGAGAGTTTAAGAAAGTATGATGGTGTTAGTTTTCGCTACTTAAAAACAAAAGAGTACTATCAAATGGCAGGTAGAGCAGGTAGACGTGGTTTAGATAAAGAGGGATTTGTTATCTCAATTTTAGACTTTGAACATATTATGAAAAACTATATTAATGATTTGATGAAAGGAGATATTGAACCAATTAAATCTCAATTTCAACTATCTTATAATACTGTTATTAATTTAGCAAGACAATACTCATACAGAGAGTCTGTATATCTTCTAAAAAACAGCTTTTTTGAGTATCAATCAAATAGTGATAGTAATAGGATTCCACAACTACTAAACAGACGACTAACCACCCTTAAAAAAAATGGCTATTTAGATGAACATAGTAATCTTACAACAAAAGGGTTTTTTCTATCTAAAGTCTATACAGAGAGTCTTTTAATATCTGAAATTTTTTGTAGAAAAGATTTATGGGATTTTAACCAATTTGAGTGGTTATATCTTCTTGGATTGGTTGTTTATGAACCTGGAAAAAATGACTATTTTAATGTAACTAATTCAGGAAAAGGTAAATTAGTTATTGAAAAGCTTGGTAAGGGAACCATGCTATATCACTATTTTATGAATAAAAATTCATTTGAAGTTTACGATTTTCTTGAGCTATGGTATGAAAATATCACATTTTTAGAGCTTATGAAAAGAACTAATCTTCTTGAGGGGGATATTATTCGCTGGTTTAGAATGATTATTGATGTTCTATTTCAAATCAAAAATGCAACAGATAATCCAGAGGTATCAGAAAGATGTATGTATCTTGTTTATCGAATTGAAAGAGAGTATATTGTTTTTGAGGAGTAGTTTTTATTAAAACTCTTTTTTTGTTTATTTTACAAAATTTCATATGTTTTGCTGTAATACTTTGATATTTTTGAAATGTTGATAATAATATCTTTTATTTATTTGTTTAACATTTTGGTGTTTTAATGAATTGGCTTAGTCTTATTTATATTGGTATCTATTCACTAATATGGATGTATGGTGCAAAAGAGCATATAGAAAATAGAGAAAAAATCTGGTTTATTGCTGGATATATTTTTTTAGGTGTAATACTTATTTCTAGTGTTGTTTTATATTGGTTTGAAACTCTTCCAACTATTATAAGATTTGTTTGGAAATACCTATTTTTTATTGCTATATTTTTAAAAATAAGGGTGTCTCATTATGAGTATTTTATAATGGAAAAGATGATTCCAGAAGAGCTTGAGGACTCTAATCCTAAAGATATATTTGCAATTGGCATTATTATATCAACAATATTTACCCTACCTGCACTTTATATGAGTTTTAAAGTTGCTTTTTCTGATATAATCTAGGCAGAAAATAGAGAAAATGAGAGATTTTTCTTAAAAAAGAAAAAGCAAAAACAATTCATCTTTTGTTGTGTAAATAGATTTGGAAAATAGTATTATTTGAAAAAAATATTTTATTTTTAGTAAATTGCTTAATTTATTTGAAAAAAATATTTATTTTGTTAGAATGTTACTGAATTATGGAGGTTTTTATGAAAAGAACATTACTATTACTACTTTTACCACTATTTTTATCCATTGCTTGTTCAGATCCAGTATCGGAACTTACATTAGAGGCTGATAAATTGGAAATTCCAGCAGATGGAGCATCTGTAAGTAATATAACAGCAAAAATTACTGTTGAGGACCAAAAAGTCGCTGATGGTCTTGATGTTACATTTACAACAGACAAAGGTACATTTGAACTTAGCAAAACTACACTCACAAAAAAAGTGAAAACAGTTAAATCAAAAGCATCTGTAACATTATACTCATCTCTAAATAAGGAAACAGCAAAAGTAACAGCAACTTATGTGGATAAAGGAACAAAACAAACTTTAATGAATGAGATTGAGATTCTTTTTGGTGAGTTAGAGGTTGGAAAAAAACTATCCGCTAGAAATTTTACATTAAGTTGTGGAGATGCTGAGGTTGGTGCAGCAAATAATCTTGGAGTTTATGCGGAATCAGCAGCAGTTTCAGAATGTTTTATTCTTGCTCAAGACAGAAGTAAAAATCCAGTTAATGTTCCAGATCTTAAATTTGTTGCAGAAAGTGGATATGTTGAAAAAATTGCAGGTAGATATTTCTATTTCCCAGAAACAAATCGAAAACCACTTGATGTAGATCCAGACCAATCAAGAGCAGAGGGGTCTAGAATAGGAAATGATGGAAAAACAAAAAATCCAAGAGATGGATTAGTTACAATTATTGCCTATGCAAATGGTGAAGAGGATTTTAATGATATAAATCTCAATGGTAAAAAAGATCCAGATGAGTTTGCAGTTGACATTACAGAACCTTATGTTGATGCAAATGATAATGGAAAATATGATCAAGGAGAGTTTTATTATGATACAAATGGAAACAATGTTTATGATGAGGGAAATGGTGAATGGGATAATAACACAACCATATATACTCAAACAAAACTTCTATTAACAGGTGCTCCTTTTGAGGATGATTTTGCAACAAGATTTGAATCTGGTGGAAATGTTGTAAATATAGTTACTGGTCCTATTCCTCTTCAGTGTGGTATTGGAAACTCAGTTCCATATACATTTTATTTAGTTGATGAGAATTTAAATCCAATTGCAGCAAATAGAGATGATGAATCAAAACTTACAATAAAAATCTCTGGAACAAAAATTGAAGCATCAACAGCAACTAACACTTTAAAAGATACAGCAGGAATTCAATTTGATAATAAATGGAGAGTTAGCTATTTTGATGATACACAAAGTAAATTTACATTTATGATAAAATCAACTGCAACTCCAGAAGATTGCGAAAAAACAACTGCTCAAAACTATGCAGTTGAAATTACACTTACAACATATCCAGGAAAAAAGAATCTACAATATGATGAAAGAAGTAAAATTGAGCGTAAATGGCTATTTACAGCTCCAATTATTGGAACTGGTGGTGGTGATTAATTTTCAAAAATTCTGTAATATATTTCATAAAAATTAAAAGATAATTGAATTATAATAATTTAAAAATTGTTATTAATTTATATTTTTATTCTTGACAAAATTTTAAATAGATGTTATTTATAGCATATGACAGAAATGAGATATCATGCCACGTCCACAAAAATGCAGAAGAGTTAATCATAATCCTAAATATCTCTCCTTTAAACCTATTGGAACTTCTATCTCTGATTTAGAAATAGTTATAGTAACAATTGATGAGTTTGAGGCAATTCGTCTTGCAGACCTTGAAAATTTTTATCATGAAGAGGCAGCAGAGAAAATGAATGTATCAAGACAAACATTTGGGAATATTATCAAATCAGCACGAAATAAAATAGCAGATGCACTTCTTCATGGAAAAGTGATAAATGTTAGTGGTGGTGATATTGAGTTTAATACAGCAACAAAAGATTTTTGTTGTAAATCTTGTAGAAAAAAACATTTTACATCTTTAGAGGAGGATTTGAATGGAGAAAATTAGAGTTGCATTTCCAACTAATGATAGAAAAACAGTTGAGGAGCATTTTGGTCACTGTAAAGAGTTTGCAGTTTATGAGATTGTTAATGGTGAATTAACATCAACAGAATATTTAACATCGCCAGCTCATACTCCTGGAGCTCTTCCAAATTTTTTAGCAACAAAAAGTGTTAATACTATTATTAGTGGTGGAATGGGACAAAAAGCTATTGATATTTTTCAATCAAATAAAATTGAAGTTGTATTAAGTGTTAAAGGATCTATTGAATCTAATTTAAAAAATTTTATTGATGGAATTTTAGTATCAAAAAATGAGCCTTGTTCTCATAATCATGATCATAACTGTAACCATTAGAATATTTTATTCAATATTTAATATCTGCATAAAGTAACTATTATTTATTGAACTTATTGATGGATAAACTTTTATAAAAATAGTCTCATCATCTGAAGCTTGATGTGATAATATCTCGTAATTAAGTGAATTTTCTGATTTTGAAATCTGCTCTAATTGAACTTCATTAAATTTATAAAGTGCTAAATTTAAATCTCCTTTATCATTATTGAAGTTTATAATTATTTGAACTTTACTATTTTTTGATAATGATATTGGATGCCAATCAACATCAATACCACATATTGATAAAAAATAGTTACCAAACTCTAAACTTGGTGTTAATGCTGTTGGTATTGCATTATTAGGTTCTAACTCATCTTGAAAACAGCTATCTTCAGTTTGTGGATGTAAAGAGTAGTCAAGTGAGTATGTATAGGAGTACTCATTTCTTCCATCTACCTCCAGATAGTAGGTTTTTCCACCATCTAACTCCACTTCTAAATAATCAACAACACTTTGTGTATGAGTTTTTGATATAAGCATTGGATAACCACCCTCAATTGTCCATAGTTTTCCAAAAACACCTGCACTATTTTCTGGATAGTAAATTGATAACATAAAATCATACTTTTTGTTTTTATTTGTTGGTGTTATTATGTATATATCTTTCTCTTGATTACAGATTGTTAGTAATTTACCAATAGCATCTGATAAATTTGTTGCATCTTGATAACTATTGTTTGGCTCAAAATAGTCATAAATACACTCAAGAGATAGCTTGTAACCCCTTAATTCATAAATTATACACTCCTGAATAGATGATGTTTTTTGATACAAAAAAACCTCTATAAAAATCTCACCTTTAGAGAGAGTTGTTGGTTTTAATATTACTGATTCATAATTTTCAGCTGAACTTGACTCTCCAATTAAATTTCCATTTTGATATAATTTAACATCAATATCTCCATTTGAATGAATAAATGAGAAATTAAACTCAATATTTGAGATTCCATCATAATTAAAACTATACCAATCAGAGTACCAAGGGGAAAGTTTCATTATATAATTTTGATTTATAGTAATCTCTCCAGCTGACTCTTTTAGGCTATTATTTGTGAATATATCAAAACATTGAAGAGTTGGTAAGCACTCTCCACTTGAACATGCTGTTCCAAAAGGACACTCATCACTATTTAAACATTTTTTATTCTCTATTTCACAACTATTTGTCTCTAAATTACATTCATAACCACTAAAACATTCATCACTTGATGAACAAAAACGCTCCTTTGTTTTACATTCACCATTAATATTACAATAAAATCCACTATCACAATTATCATCATTTTTACAATTTTTAGGAGTACATTCAAAAAAGATAGTATCACAAATTTCACCTTTTGAGCAGTATATATTTCTACAAGATTTTTCACAAATCTCATTTATACAAGAAAATCCATCAATACACTCATTATCAAAATGACATTCTACTATTTTTTCAATATTATCTTCTGAACATGACCATAATTGAAAAAAAATAGATATCCATATAATATTTATTTTTTTATGTTTTCTGTAAAGAAAAAATGTTATAAAAAATAGGGATAAAGTGTAAAATAACACAAAAACTCCATCAAAACAAAATCATGATATCATAAACCTAAAAAATGTCAATATGACTCTAAAATAAATTACTATTTTTTCCTTTAAATAAATTTTTTATTAATATAAAAAAAATAGACTCTTTTTTCTTGTCAATTTTTTAAAAATACTATATTCTCTCTATTTAATTAGGAGTTTTTTTATGGCAGAAAAATTAACACGTACTTACAAACATGATGAAAACACTCTTTACCAAAGAGCAAAAAAAGAGCTTGAAACAAAATTAAATGAGAAATTAGCCTCTTTTAATCCAAAATTTGATTGGAATGAGAGTGCTAAGAAAGGGAATTTTGATATTAAAGGGGTTAAGGGTATTGTTTCAATAACAGGTTCAACATTAACAATTGAGCTTGATATACCATTTTTACTAAAAATGTTCAAAGGACGGATTGTTGAACAAATAGAACGCTCTATGAATAATATAGAGTAATCATTTAATTTAATTCATTGAAAAATCTAAAATCAAAGTAAATAGCATTAAATCTAACTCCATTATATTTATTTTTGTAAGATTTATCTAATAAATTATAATATTTTTGGATTTATATAATATTAAAATATTGACATGAATCAATGACATGATTATATTTCTCAACAGATTTGAGTTGTTTTTCCTTAAGGAGGATAAGAAAAAATGTCTAAACGGGATTATTATGAAGTGTTGGGTGTTAACCGAGATGCCACAAATGATGAGTTAAAAAAGGCCTATAGAAAAATAGCTTTTGAGCATCATCCAGATAAAAGCAGTCGACCAGAGTCTGAGGATATATTTAAAGAGGCAAGTGAAGCCTATGATATTTTAAGTAAACCTGATAAAAAACGTATCTATGATCAATATGGTCATGATGGTCTACAACAAGGAGGAGGTTACTCTGGTGGTTTTTCTGGGTTTAATGATATTTTTAGTAATTTTGCAGACATTTTTAAAGATTTTTTTGGTGGAGATGACTCATTTTCATCAAATAGAGCAAGAAGAGGCTCTGATATAAAAATGGAGCTAAAACTCTCTTTTGATGAGGCTGCTTGGGGTGCAAAAAAAGAGTTAAAAGTAAATCGTCATACTACTTGTACTAGTTGTAATGGTATTGGAGTTATGAATCCTGAAAAAGATATGCAGATATGTTCTACCTGTAAAGGAAGAGGACAAATAAGCCAATCAGCAGGTTTCTTTATAATGAATCAAACCTGTCCTTATTGTGGTGGAAAAGGAAAAAAAATAGTTAATCCTTGTAAAACTTGCAAGGGAGAAGGGGTTGTTAAAGAGAGTAGAAATGTTGAGGTAAATATTCCTGCTGGTGTTGATAGTGGAAATAGACTAAAGGTATCAAGTGAAGGAGAGACTGGAATAAAAGGAGCTTCAAATGGTGATCTTTATCTATTTTTAACTGTGGAACCACATCCACATTTTGAAAGAGAGGAGTTTGATCTTCATGCAATTTTAGAGTTATCATATCTTGATGCTATTCTTGGAACAGAGTTAGAGATTGATGGAATAAAAGAGAGTGAAAAATTATCACTTAAAATTCCTGCTGGAACTCAACAAGATACTGTATTTGAGATAAAAGGAAAAGGGGTAAAAGTTGTTAATAGAGATATGAGAGGAGATTTATACTTTAAAGTTAAAATAAAAATTCCTCAAAAACTTCAAAAAGAGGAGAGAGAGCTTTTAGAATCTCTTCGTGAAATAAGTCACTCTAAAAAAGAGGATAAAAGTTGGTTTAGAAAAATTTTAGATGCAATCTCTTAACTACTCTTTCCAAAAATGCCTTGAAAGTAGAACCAAAACTGTATATAACTCTAAACGTCCCATTATCATTCCAAAAGATAAAATATACTTAACTCCTCCAGAAAAAAAAGCATAATTTTCAGCAGGTCCAATATCCCCAAAACCAGGCCCAATACTTCCAACACAAGCAATTGAGGCAAAAAAAGATGTTTCAAAACTATATCCATAAAAATAAATTACTATTGCAATAACAATAACAATTAAAAAATAAAAAAATATAAATGCCCAAACAGTTAGTGCAAGTGTACTTCTAATTCTAACCCCATTAAATTTAACTCCATTTGCAGTTTTTGGAAATATAAATCGGTAAAGTTCATGAATAGCCTGTTTAAAAACTAATCCAGCTCGAATAACTTTAATACCACCACTTGTTGAACCTGCTGAACCACCAATAAACATAACAAGAATTAAACCAAATTGTGCAAATCTACCCCACTCTGGAGTATCAAAATTTACAGAACTAAATCCAGTTGTTGTTAAAATTGAGGCAACATTAAATGTTGAGTGTCTTAGAGAGTACTCCAATGAAAACCCTTTCAAATATAGAGCAACTGCAACCCATATTGATATTCCCAAAAAGATAAAGATGTAGAGTTTAAATTCAGAATCTCTCCAATATTTTTTAATATTTCCTCTAAATATTGCATAGTAGTGTAAACTAAAGTTAGTTCCAGCTATAATCATAAAAATTGTTATAACAATCTCAATTGAGGCACTATTATAACTCTCAATACTCATATTTTTTGTTGAAAAACCACCTGTTGCAAGTGTTGCAAATGAGTGATTTAGTGCATCAAAAAAACTCATTCCCAAAATCATAAGAATAATAGTTTGAACTACTGTTAAAATCAGATACAGTTTCCATAATATCAATGCAGTCTCTCTTATTCGTGGAGCAAGTTTCTCTTGAGTTGGTCCCGTAACCTCTGCTTTATATAGTTGAAAACCACTTACTCCCAAAAATGGTAACATTGTTAATGATAAAACAATAAACCCCATTCCTCCAAGCCAATGTGTTGTACTTCTCCACATTAAAATAGATTTGGGTTGATCTTCAATTGATTGTAAAACTGTTGCACCTGTAGTTGTAAAACCTGAAACAGACTCAAACACAGAGCTTGCAAATGAGTCAAAACTTGCTACTCCAAAACTTCCTTCAAAAAAAAATGGTAATCCACCAAAAACACCAACAATAATCCATGATAGAGCAACAATTAAAAATCCCTCTTTATGTGTTATCTCTGAATCACTTCTCCACCTACCAATAAAATATCCTAAAATACCAAAAACAACTGTTACAATAGTTGCAATAGTAAAAGATTTTACTCCACCATCCCAATAAATTAATCCTATTGGAATATGTATTGCCATAATAAGGGCAAGAGCTACTAAAAATATTCCAACAACTTTTATAATAAGATTTATATTCACAAAAATCCTCTTAAAAACAGAAATGATAATAAAAACGATTTTTTTATTGAGAATAGAAAAAAAACAAAAACAATAATTTTTTTATTAAAAATAGAAAAAAAGAAAAATAATTTTTTTATTAAAAATAGAAAATTTGTTTTATTCATGTCTCTCTTTAAAAAATTGATCAAGAATTTGATGAGCCTCCGATTTTAAAGCAAATATAAAAACTTTATCACCAATAAGAAGCATATCATCTCCTGTTGGAATGATCTCTTTTTCCTCTCTTATTATTAAACCAATAAGAAATCCAGAGCTAGGTGGTAGATTTTTAAAAGCTATATCAGTTATTGGAAGCTTTTTATCTATCTGAATCTCAATAATCTCTGCTTTCTCATTTGCAATTGTTCTAACTGATTTTATATTTTCAGAGTAGACTTTTTCAAGAACTTTATTAATTGCGGCTGTTCTTGGATTAAGGCAGGCATCTGCACCCAAAGAGTAGTTAAGATGATAGTGAGCAGTATTAAATGTTAAACAGAAAGCCTCTTTAACTCCCATTGATTTTGAGATAGAACAGACAACGCTATTAACAAAACCATCATTTGTTGCAGCAACAATAAGATCACAGTTTCGAATATTATTCTCTTTTAAAACATCTCGACTACTACCATCTCCATTTATAATAACGATTTTAGATAACTCCTGATCCAGTTTTCTACACTTCTCTCTACTAATCTCAATTAATCTTGTTTTTATTTTATTTTTTGATAGATAAGTTGCAATCTCTTTTCCATAATTACCACCACCAACAACAATTGCAGTTTTTATTGCCTCTTTTTGATATCCTAAAGATGATAAGACTCTCTCTTCATCCTCTTTTTTTAGAAATAGATAGATTGTGTCATCCTCTTCAACAATTGTTGCACCTTTAGGAATAGTTGTCTCATTTTTTTTTGTTATAGCAGCAATTACAAATTGAAAATTAGGAAATTTTTTTCTAATTTGAATAAGTGAAAGTGAAGTTATAGGGGAGTTTTTATATGCTTTAACTCCTCTTAAAATAAGCGAGTTATTTTTAAATTTTAAAAACTCCCTTGTATATCTATATTCTGAAAAATCAAAAGTCTGTTTTGCTGTTGAGTGTTCTGGATTAATTCTAAAATCTATTGGTAAAACATTTTTACTATATAACTCATCAGTTTCAAGAAGATTTTTATTTCGTATTCTTGCAACTGTTGTTATGTTTGGATTTATCTTTTTTGCAAGAAAAGATATTAAAATATTTTGAGAATCCTCAGGAAGGGAGGCAAAAAATAGATTACAACTCTCAATTCCAGCCTTTTTTAACTCATCAATTGATTGACCATTTCCATCAATAATCTTGATGCCTTCAACTCTTGATAACATTCTTAAAATTACAGGGTCACGCTCTATAACAGATACAGAAATTCCCTCTAATTGGAGATTTTTTACTAAATGAAACCCAATTTGACCTGCTCCAACAACAACAACAGACATTAAAAAGCCTCGAAACAGTATAACAACTCTAATATACATTTTTTTTACAAATTATCAAATCAAAATAGATATATTCATTAATATTGGTGATTTATAACTATTGAAAAGAGAGATTTTACTCAAGTTCTAATTTTGGTAATTTCATTGGATGTTCATGCCAAATCATATTTGTTTTTCCAGATTTTTTATCAAGTTTGTAACACTCTGCACCACCTGTATAATCATTTTTACTTGGATGATCAATAGTTAGTTCATAGTAGGTTTGAAACTCTTTAACTGAAATTTTATCATCTTTTTGATATTTGTTTTTAAATTCAATAAGTAAAGTTTGTTGTTGTTTCTCTTTCTCTTTTAGTTTTATAATCTCATCAATACTAATTGATTCTACTATAAATGTATTTACTTTGGTTTCATTTTCCATACTGTTTTGAGCCTTTATGATAATACTAAAAAAAATTATTAATACTATTAGAGATATTTTACTAATCATAATTTTCCCACTTATATTAAATTATTAAAAGGAGTGGATATTTAATTCACTCTTAAAATTCTACCCAATAAATATTTTTAGCATAAAACATATCTCTTTTCAATTTTTTTCATATTTTCCAGTATATTTTACTTGATTTAGTCTCAAGCAGTTTGTAAAAAAGCTC
>DYRY01000051.1 GCA_020718465.1 Anaeromyxobacter dehalogenans
CACAGCAAACGCAGAGGAGAGTGCTGCTGCCTCTGAAGAGCTCTCTGGTCAAGCAAATGAACTAAAACGAATGATATCCAAATTTCAGTTATAATTTTAAAAAATATAAGTAATTAAAACTCTAATTTTTATTAACAAATAGATAATTGATTTATATTTTTAACAAAAAAATAAATTAATCAACTTTAGAGAAAAATAGAATTGTAATTGAGTTAAAAAATGACTAAAATAGATTGATATGTTATTGGAGATTTTTATGTATCAACCAATGTTCCACAAAGATGAAAAACTTTTTATTATTGAAGATAACTCAATTATCACAATCATGGATAAAGAGGATGATGTTGATATAAATGAGTATGATTTTCCTTTTACTCCACAAAATTTATACTATGATGATGGAGTTTTTATATTTAATTCAGAGAATAAAATCATATTTTATGACTATATTAAAGAGGTTACTATAAACTCTTTTCAAATGGATAAAAACCAGTTTTTTTATGATAAACGAGGAATTTTTATTCCTGAAAAAAATGAAGATATCGTCATAATTAAACAGTATGATAAAAATTTTAAAGAGATTGCAACATATAGTTTCAAACCACAAGAGTCCCAAAACATCTATATTGATGATGAATATTTTATTCTTAACAATCTTTGGGATCTTGATGAAGAGGATAGTAATGAGTTTATGGAGATAAGAGGATTTTCAATTGATGGTGATGATTGGGCCATTTTTGAAGGAGATTTACTTCATTATGGAACATTTTTTAAAGAAGATTCAAAATCAATTGTATTAGATATATTTCCAAATATGGATATTACTCTAAAACTAAAAGATTCATCTCTCTCCATTTTTGGTAGAGATGGTGAGTATAGTCAAGATATTTTTATTCCACATCTCTCTTTTCAAAGAGAAAAACGAAGAGGTGGCATTGAAAAAATTATTGCTATTTTTCTTAAAAGAGGAGTTGATTTAACAACTCCAGTTATTTCAGAATCTGGAAAATATTGGTTTGGTGTTGATGGAGAAGAGAGTATATACCCTCTCCTTCTAAATTTGAAAACAAGAGAACCTATTGCTGTTTTTGATGACCCATTTAATCCAACTGAACAAATTAAAATTGGTACATCAAATGATTTTTCAAAACTTTTTATTTTAACAGAGTCAAAAATATTAACCACTTATGAGTGGAATGATGGTGGAATTATAAAAGATTATGAAATATCTCTTCAAAGTGAATAGATTTAAAAAAAAAGTGTTTAACTAAAAAGGGTTAACTATTTTTTAATCTTTCCCATTTTTTAAAATTTTAAATCAAGGAGGATTATGAGGCTTTTACTTATAATACTATTGTTTTTTGCAATAATATCCCCAATATACTCTCAAGAGGATTACTCTAGTGAAGGGGATTATACTGAAGAGGAACTAAAAGATTTTGTTTTAAGTGATGCAGATACTCTTAACAAAGCTATTCTTTATCTGAAAAAACGATATCTTGATCCTGAACTAATTAAACCTGAAAAAATGTTTGTAGTTGCTTTAAACTATATTGAACGTTCAATTCCAGAGATCATGATTTCATCAAATGAAAAAGGGAGTGAAGTTGAAGTAAAAATTGAGGATGCTACTCAAAAATTTAAATTTCAACCATCAGAAAGTGTTTGGCAGATGGCTCTTAACCTAAGAGATGTATTTCTATTTATTGAAAAACATATTACTAAGAAAAAAACTCTCAAAAATGTTGAGTTATCATCTGTTGATGGGATTTTATCAACATTAGATCCACATACAAATCTTCTTCGACCATCACTATACACAGAGATGCAGATGAGTAATAGTGGAAGTTTTGGTGGTTTAGGAATTGTTATATCAATGAGAGATGGCCAACTAACTGTTGTAAATCCAATCGATGATTCTCCTGCATATTTAGCTGGAATTCGTTCAAAAGATGTTATTGCAAGGATAAATGATGAATCAACGGTTGGGATGGAGTTATCTCAAGCTGTTGATAGAATGAGAGGTGAACCAGGAACAGATATTACAATCCATATTATGAGAAAGGGTTGGAAAGAGGCAAAACCATTTAAATTAAAAAGAGCTCTCATAAAAATGAAATCGGTTACATCTAAGCTTTTAGATGGAAATATTGCATATATTAAAATAAAAGGATTTCAAGGAAATACATTCACAGATTTAGTTGCTCATATGGATGCATTAAAACAAAAGTCTAAAAATGAACTTAGAGGAATTGTTTTAGATTTAAGAAATGATCCAGGAGGCCTTCTTGACCAAGCAATTAGAATTTCAGACTATTTTCTAAAAAAAGGCTATATTGTTTCAACAGTTGGTGTTGCAAATAGTTATAGAGAGGATAAAGAGGCTTATGATGATGGTTCTGAACCAGACTATCCAATTATTGTACTAACAAACTCTGGTTCTGCATCTGCTTCAGAAATTGTTGCAGGTGCTTTAAAAACTAATAAAAGGGGACTTTTGTTAGGACAAAGAACTTTTGGAAAAGGCTCTGTTCAAACTATATTTGAGTTTGAAGATCGTTCTGCACTTAAAATAACAATTGCTCAATATCTTATTGCATATAATATATCAATTCAAGGGGTTGGAATTGAACCTGATTTAGCAATAACCCCTGTTATTTTAACAAAAGATGAAATATCATATTATGATAGTAGTTTATATTATCATGAATCCGATTATGATACACATTTATCTGAATCATATAATGAAACACTCAAAGGAACATCTGTTTTTTCACTAAGATATCTTTTTGAAGACAATAGAAGTGATGATGAGAAAAAAGAGGAACTCCTTTTCAGAGATGAAACAAAATTTAAAAATGATTTTGAGATAGAGTTGGCAAGAAAACTTTTGTTAAATACAAAATCATCAAACTCTGATGATTTATTTAAAGAGATTGAACCAACTTTAAAAAAAATAAAAGATGAAGAGGATGAAAAAATAACAAAAAAATTGGCTCAATTTAAAGTTGATTGGTCAAAAGGGGATGATATTGAATCGCCTAAAATTGAGGTAATTTTTGAAACAAAAGAGGTAGTTGCTGGAGAAAAATTAAAAGTTGTAGCAAAAGTTACAAATAAAGGGGAAAAACCTCTTTATCGACTTAGAGCAACAACAGATTCAGAGGTCTATTTTTTAAGGGGGATTGAGTTTTTATTTGGAAAAATAGAGCCTAATAAAACATCAACTTGGAGTGCAGAGATTGCAATTCCTAAAAGCTCAAATACTCAAATAAACAATCTTGATTTAAAATTCTTTTTAGATGAAAAAGAGTTAAATTTTATTGAAAAAACATTTATAAAAATAAATGAGTTAGCAACTCCTGAATATGAACTTAGTTACTCAATTGTGGATCAAAATAAAAATGGAGTTATTGAATCAAATGAAAATATAACTCTAAAAATTAATGTTAAAAATAGTGGTAGGGGAGTTGGAGGAGAGACAAGTTTTGCAATTAAAAATAAAACAAATAAAGATCTTTTTATAAAAAAAGGGAGATTTGTTTTAGATAAAGAGAGATTCAAACCAAATTATATTGCAAAAGAGGATTTTGAATTTTACACTAAAAATGAGATAAAAAGTGGTAAAATTGAGATGGATTTGATAATTTTTGATTCAGATTTAAGAACTTTCAAAAAATTTGACATTATTATTCCAACAGATAAAAAAGTTGAAAATATTGTTAAAAAACCAGTTTTAATATCATTTGATAAATCTACACCTCAAAAAATAGGAAAAGGAGAAAACTCAAAAATATCATTTAGTGGTATAATAAAAGGGGATGTTCAAGATTACTATATCTACACATCTACATTTAAAAAATTAAAAGTAGATTTTGATAAAATCTACTTCAAATCTCTAAAAAATAGTAAAAAAGAGGATAGTTTTAAAATTGATATTGATTTAAAACCAGGTCTAAATAGAGTAACGGTTGTTGCAAGAACATCAGAAACACTTTTTTCAAGCAAAGAGATTCTTATATATAATGAAAATTAACTCTTAATTTGATATTTAAATTCCAAAGTTCTATTGTAAAAAATAATAAAAATTGATTCTTTTTTAATGTTTTTTTACAAACAATAAAAAATTAACTCTTTTTTATTTTTTTAAACAAAAAAAATGTCATGAAATCTATTCAGAGGCTTTAAAATTATAGATTGGTTTTATATGTTTTAGGATTTTTACACTCTCTTTTGTAAATTCAACAATCTCTTCAATTGGTTTATAAGCCATTGGAGCCTCATCAATTGTATCACTATTTATTGAGGTTGTATATATTCCACTCATACTATTTTTAAACTCATTAAGAGTTATTGTTGCTTTTGCTTTTGTCCTACTCATCAACCTTCCTGCTCCATGTGGAGCAGAGAAGTTCCAATCCTCATTTCCTAGACCTTCACAAATCAATGAACCATCTCTCATATTTATGGGAATTAAAACAATCTCACCTTTTTTTGCTGATATTGCCCCTTTTCTTAAAATTTTTGTCTCAATCTCAATATAATTATGAATTGTTGTAAAACTATCCTCTATTTTTAAATCAAGAGACTCAACAATAGTGTCAACAATTGCTTTTCTATTCCAAAGAGCAAATTGTTGAACAATATTCATATCATGAAGATATCTATCTAAATCTTCACCACTTAAATATGAGAGATTTTTGGGAGTATTTTCAAAAAAAAGCTCTTTTAATACACTCTGAATTTCAGACTCTCTACCCTCACTTTTTAATTTTTGGATAATCTCTTTTCGTTCATCAAGATGTGATGAGAGTTTTTTTATAGCCAATCTTTGATAGTAATCTGCAACCTGTTTTCCTAAATTTCTACTTCCAGAGTGAACAACAAGATATATATTACCTTCATCATCTCTATTCATCTCAATAAAATGATTTCCCCCACCAAGAGTTCCAATAGAGGTTTCAGCCCTTTTTTTATTAATGTAGTTTATGCAGAAAAGAGAATCTAAATCTATATTATTAATGTATTTATGAGGAGTAACTCTTGTTTCAAATCCAGATGGTACATTTTTTCTTATAGTTTTATCTAAATCTTCAAGATTTATAGCCCTCTCTTTCAATAACACTAACTCCATTCCACAACCAATATCTACCCCTACTAAATTTGGAACAACTTTATCTGAAATTGTCATTGTTGTTCCTATTGTGCATCCAGCACCAGCATGAACATCTGGCATCACTCTTATTTTTGAGGTTTTTGAAAACTCCTGATTACAAAGATTTTTTATTTGTTCAATAGCCTCATCCTCAATATTATTTGTAAAAACAGTTGCTGTATTATATTTTCCACTAATCTCAAACATTTTAAACCTTTAATAAACCACTCTCTATTAAAAAATCCTCAATTAACAGATTAGCCATTTGTGGTTGCTCTATTGGTGCTGTATGACTTCCCCAAGGTAAAACCCATAGTTTAGAGTTCTTAATCTCTTTATGCATTTTAACAGATAAAAAATAGGGAGTCATTGTATCTTTTGCTCCTGCAATTATAAGTGTTGGAATATCTATTTTATTGAGAATAGGCCAAGCAGTATGATTCATTGCTGAATCTAGTAGATATCCAAATGATCTAAAGTCTAATTTATCTCTTATTGCCTCCAGATATGGCATAAAATCCTCTTTTTTCAAATAGTATCCATTAACCTCTGTTCTTGAGATAATAGGATATACAAAAGGAAATGTTGCTAAAAAACTTATTTTTGATAAAAGCTCCGATTTTGGTTTGAGTATATTATCAATTCCCCATCTAAAAATTGGGTCAAAAATATCAGTATTATGGTAAGACCTCATTGGTTCACCATAACTTCCACACATTGGAACTAATCCTTCAACTCTATGAGGTTTCTGTTTAAAAGCCTCTAAAATAACCTGAACTCCCATTGAGTGCCCCAAAAATATCCCCTTTTCAATTTTCTCAAAATCCATTATTGCAAAGAAATCTTTAACAACATTCTCAATAGTAATTGATTTAATATTTTTTGGAACAGGAGTCTCTCCATGCCCACGATAGTTAACATGAATTATTTTGAATTTTTTTTCAAAAAAAGGGATAATATATCTCCAAACATAACCAGTACAAGCAATACCATCAGCAAGAAGAAGGGTTTTTTCTCCCTCTCCAGCTACTCTATACCAAATATCCTCACCATCAAAACTTTTTATAATTTTTTCATAACTACTCAAAATTACCTCCAAAATATATCCAAGAGGATATTCTCTCTATCTCATATAGTGGAATTTGCTCATTTGGAGGCATTTTATCTCCAAAAATATCAATACCAATAAGTTTTTTTATAAGCAAACTCTCTTGATGATTTCCCTCAATAATGTATGATTTAACTGATTGATATGATTCATCTATACTATTTGTTAAAAAAAATCCACTATGATCTATATTACTATTTTTATTATGACAAATTGAGCATTTTGATTTTAAAAATGGGTATATATTTTTAAATTTTACCTCTGAAAAATTTGCTTGAGGATATATATCACCATTAGTTTTAAAATCAAACATCACTTCTCTATTCATCTCTAAACCATACATATTTTTAATCCCTTTTTTTATCAAACAAGGATATCTTACGAATGGAATATATGGATTAATAGGATAAAGTATTATCTCATCTTCACCAGTTGATTTTCTGTTAATTTTATATGAGAAATTAACTCTATTTTGTCCACTCACACACTCAATATTTTCATAAATTGATGGAGAGTAAACTCTTTGATTAAATAAAATTGATATTGGTTCAGAAATAGAAATCTCCATATTTGAAACAGAGATGTAATTTACATTTATAGGACTTTTTTCAACTGTAAAATATGGGTTATCAATATCATCACTACAAGAGAGAAAAATTATAGTTAAAAGTAGAATTAAAAATCTCATAAAGGCTAAACATCCAGATTAAACAATCTGCTATAATATTAAAGCTATTAAATTAAAAGTCAATAAAAAAATAGTTGTACTTTTATCTAATCCAATTTAATTATCTGTTTATACAATAAAAATATCAAGCATATAATCAAAATAGAAAATATTAAGGTTTTATAGTAAAAACTTATTTAAACAACTATCTGTTCTACGTAGAACTTTATTACTATCCAACTTGTATCAATTTTCTATAATAAAATAATCATTACTCTTTTTTTAATGGATTGATAGTTAAGTTTTGATTGATGTTTGAAAAGTAATAGTATATTTAAAAAACTTTAAATGGCTCTCCTCTTTTAAGTTTGTAGTGTTGCTTCCATAGTTTCTCTTGAGATTTTTCTGAACTCTCTTTTTTTGTTGAGGTTAGAGTGTCAAATAGTCTTGCTAAGGCAAGTTTTTTATTTCTATATTGAGATCTCTCCTCTCTTGCAATAGCAGATACTCCTGTTGGAATATGAGTTACTCTAACTGCTGATTCTGTTTTATTTTGATGTTGACCACCAGGACCTCCAGCTCTCATTGTTTCAATTTTAATATTTGTTAAATCAATATCCTCATCTTTTGGTGGCTCTAATAAAAGAATATCAATAAACCAATTTTTCCTTTCATGTTGTGGTCTGAAAACACTTTTAAATCTGTATTGAATGGTTCCAGACTCTAAATTTAACAACTCTATCAATTTTTTATCCACAGATAGAAGAATTGATTTTGGTAAAGTTTCATTAAAACTCTCCCATTTTACGGTTTCAATTACTAAACCATTTTTTTTAGCATCGCTCGAAATTGATTCATAAAATTTTTTAACTGCTAAACAGCACTCTATTGGTCCTGTTCCACTACTAATTTGAATCCAAAAAAAATTATCAATTTTTTCTGAATTTTCATCTTTATACAAAACCATTTTAACCTCAAAATTAAATATTAGTAAGTTCAAACAAACAAAAATTTCTTTTTTTTCAAACAAAAAAATTTTTCTTTTTTACTAAATAAAGTTTATTTCTTCTTTTTTTCAAATAAAAGAGTTTCTCTTTTTTTAAAATAAAAGAGTTTTTTACTCTAAATCAAATTCATAGTTTTCAATCATTTTTTTTACAAAATATTGCTCTCTTGAACGCTCCCGTTTTCTATCATATTTTTTATCTAATCGGCTCTCTTCTCTCTGTTTTTTATCTGTTTTTGATGATACATCTTTCATATTATACAAAGGATATATCATATCTATCAACTCTCCAGTTGGTTCAACAGCATCAAGAATAAAGTTGTAATCTTTGTATGCAAATGGGGATTCATCGAGAGTTGTAGAGCATATTGATGAAGAGTATATTCCAGTCATAGATTTTTTAAATGAGGATAGTGTTATCTCATTTTTTGCATCTGCCCTACTTTTTAATCTTCCTGCTCCATGTGGTGCTGAAAAATTCCAATTTGAGTTACTTTTTCCACTCATCACAGCAATTCCATCTCTCATATTAAATGGTAAAATAAATTTAGAGTCACTATAAGATGCAATTGCCCCTTTTCTAACAATCCAATCCCTAAAATCAATGTAGTTATGTGTAGACTCAATACTCTCTTCAATTGCCTCAATATCAACATCTAAAGAGTTTAAAATCTGATTAACAATATATTTTCTGTTCATTTTTGCATAAAATTGGGTAAAAAGCATATCAATCAGATACTCTTCTAAATTTTCTCCCTCTAAATATGCTAACTCTTTTGTATAACCATGAGGAACAATTCCCTTTTTTTGATGAAAAACTGCAACTGATTGCCCTAAATGTCTACTTCCTGTATGAATAGTAAGCCAAGTTTTTCCAAGTTCACTTTTTCCAATCTCAATAAAATGATTTCCACCACCAAGAGTTCCAAGTGAATTTTTTATTGTTCTAAAATCCTCTCCAATTTTTTTAGAGAAATTTTGAACCCAATCAGAATCAATCTCTGGTAATTCAATAGTTTTACCAAATCGATTTTTATAGCTCATAACAAATCTTCTCATCTCTTCATTAAGAGCTTTCCAAGGATAATCTTTATCAAAATTTAAAATTGGTTTAAAATGAATTGAGCCACCTGTTGGAATTGCATCTCTTATCTGATTATCAACTTTTTTCCAATCAATCTCATCTTTATCCAGATTATTAAAAAAATCCCCTAAAGATACAGAGAGCATTCCACAACCAATATCAACACCAACAACTGCTGGAACAACTTTATCACTCATCTCCATTGAAAAACCAACAACAGCCCCTTTTCCAACATGTGTATCTGGCATGATGGCAACTCTATTTGTAAATGCTGGATGATTAATCACCCTATGAATCTGTTTTATTGTTTCAGAATCTGCATTATCAATTGTTAAAAATGCAGAGGTATATTTTCCATGCAAACTATAGCCCATAACAACTCCAATAAAATATATAATTTGATGTTAGTTAAAATCTATAGTTATTAAACTATTAAATCTGTAATAAAACAACAGTATAGTAAATAAATTAGATGGTGATTTTACTCTTTATCATAAAAAATCAAAATAGCATATAACTATTAGATTTTTATAGTTAATTTTATAAAATCATTTTAAAATAACACCAAATTAATTGGTTAATTTTTACACCATTTATCTTTAAATTTTTTGGTTTAGTAGAGCCCAGCATAAATGCCTTACTTTTGATGCTCTACTCTAGTTGATATGACCCTGCATGATTATCCTCCTTTGTGGTTAGAGGGTTAAAAAGAGTTTTATCTTAACACAATTTTAAAAAAAAGCAAGATTTTTTTAATTCAAACCTATTATTTTTATTTTTTTCTTTTAAAAATTGAATGTTTTTATCGAAAAAATTAACTAAAACATCTTTTAATGATTGACAACAATATTTTAATATTGTATACTCGTTGAGCTTTTTTAGGTTTGAGGAGATGATGATTACTGAAATTATTAAAGAAACCACAACATCCAAGAGTGTTAAATTTACTGTTTCCAGTGAAGATTTTCAAAAAGAGTATAGTAAAGAGCTAAAAAAAGTCTCTTCAAAAATTCATATTGATGGATTTAGAAAAGGTAAAGTTCCTATTGCTGCCGTTGAGAAAAGATATGGAAAATCAATTAAAGCGGAAATTTTAGAGAAAATAGTTGATGCAGAGGCTAATAACTATCTTCAATCACTTACAGAAACAGTTACAAGAGAGCCAAAAATTGATAACTTTAAAGAGTTAGAAAATAATAGTTTCTCATTTGAACTTGATGTTGAGTTTTTTCCACATTTCGAAATAGAAAACTATAAAAATCTTCAAATTCATATACCTTTGAAAAAAGTTTCTGATGAAGATGTTGACAACTACATTGAAAACACATTTCTTCCAAGCTATACAGCAAAATCTAAAGTTGTAGGGAGAGAGGTTTTAGAGCTTGGTGATTTGGCAATTGTTGATATGATTGCATTTAAAGATGGTGAGCAAGTTGATGATTTCTCAAGAGTAGATTTTTCTCTTGAATTAAAAAATGATATTTTTGCAGAGGGATTAGATGAGCGAATGATTGGTCTTAATATTGGAGACACAATCGATTTTGAGTATGCAAAAGATCAATCATCACCATTAATACTTAAAATAACAGTTAAAGGAATCCAACAATTCCAAAATCCAGTGTTTGATGACTCTTTTGTTGAGAAATATTTTCCAACTCAAGAGGGTGGAGCAGAAGGGCTAAGGGCATCAATTCGTGTTGCAATAGAGCATCAAACAGAACAAGAGAATAACCACAAAATGGTTCAAACATATCTTGCAGAGATATCAGAAAGATATCAATTTGATATTCCAGAATCTGTTCTAAAAAACTCAATTGCAGAGCTTAAATCACAAAAAATCTCATCAAAACAGATTGATTCAAAAATAACTGATGATGAGTTTTTTGAAACCTACAAAGAGGATGTTTTAAGAGTTTCAAGAGAGATTATTATTATGAATAGACTTAGTGATGTTGAGGATTTTAAAGTTGAACAAAATGATATTTTCAACTATCTAAATCAAATATCACAACAATATAACTTAAATGATGACCAAATAAAGTCAATTCTCTCTGATAAAAGAAGATATCAACTTCTTCTTCAAGATATCCATTTCATGAAAATTAGAGAGTTTATTGTTGAAAATAATGAGGCTGTTGACATAATACAGTCTAATGTAGAGTAATAACATTCTATAGAAACCGAGAGGTAGAAAAGGAGGTCCTTTATGGGTATCACAAATAATCGTAAAATGAGAGATAGAAGAGAGGCAAAACGTAAAGAAAAATTACGTAATATTCCTCAAAAAACAACCCCTTCTCAAGTGGTAAAACAAGAATTTGAATCAAAAGTTTCTCTTGCAGAGAAAGTTCTCCCTTTAATTGAAAAACGCACTGAAGAGGATGATGCAACTTTCACAAAAAGAATTTCAACTATGAGTAATACAAAACTTCTCCGTTTATATCGTATTGGAAAAGAGCTTTTTGCATCTTTCAATACAGAGGATTTTGTTGTTGCAAAAAGTGCTCTCGTGGATAGTGTATATAAAAAATACAGAGGAGAGACAGGAAAAATTGACCAAGATTTTAAAAATAAATTGGCAACCTACTCTGTTGCAAGATTACTTGACATCCACAAAAATTACAAAAAAAATAAATAGGAGATATAATGGCTAATCATAAACAAGCAGAAAAAAGAATGCGTCAATCTGAAACAAGAAGATTACGTAACCGTGCTAACAACTCAAGAGTAAAAACTTTTATTAAAAAGTTTGAACAGGCTGTTACTACACAAGACAAAACTCAAGCTGCAGAACTTCTTCCTGTTGTTGTTAAAGAGGTTATGAAGGCTGGTGCAAAAGGTTTATATCATAAAAATAAAATATCACGCAAAATTTCTCAAATACAAAAAGCATTTAACTCTATTGCTTAATTGTATTTTAAAAATATATATTTGATAAAAAGGGTACCTTTATGGTACCTTTTTTATTTTATGAAGTGAGATTAAAATGAGAATAACAGTACCAGATATTCAACTATTAAAAAATAATGGGCAAAAAATTGTTATGATAACTGCTTATGACTCATTTTTTAGCATGTATGCTGAAAAAGCAGGAGTTGATATAATTCTTGTTGGAGACTCTCTTGGAATGGTTGTTCAGGGTGAAGAGAATACACTCAGTGTAACAATGGATGAGATGATTTATCATACAAAAATTGTTTCAAAAAACACTAAAAAACCATTTATTGTTGCAGATATGCCATTTATGAGCTATCAAATCTCTACAGAAAAAGCAATTGAAAATGCAGGTAGATTAATTAAAGAGGGAAAAGCTCAAGCTGTAAAAATAGAGGGTGGCATTGAATTTATTGATGTTATTGAAAAGATGGTAAGAGCCTCAATTCCTGTTATGGGTCATTTAGGACTACTTCCACAATCAATTCATAAAATTGGTAGCTTTAAAGTTCAAGGAAAAGAGTATAATGAGGCAGAAGAGATATTTAAAAGTGCAAAAGCTCTTCAAAATGCTGGAGTTTTTGCTATTGTTCTTGAAGCTATACCTTATGAATTAGCAAAAAAAATAACAGATGAGTTAACTATTCCAACAATTGGAATTGGTGCAGGTCCATATACAGATGGTCAAGTATTAGTTATTCAAGATATGTTAGGAATGAATGAGAGTTTTTCTCCTAAATTTGTTAAAAAATATCTTTCTCTTGAAAAAATGGCAATTGAAGCTATTGAATCATACAAAAATGAGGTTAAAAGTGGTATGTTTCCAACATTAGAACACTCTTTTCGTTCTAAAAATCGAGAGACAATCTCACTTTACTCTGTTAAAAATTAATAATTACAGAGGAGGATTTAAAATACCTCTTTTTTTTACTTTAAAAAGATAAATAAATAGAGTATTTTTATTTACTTTTTTAAAATATTTTATAAAAATTAAAGGAAAAAATGAAAAAGTATACAACAGTAATATTTGATTTAGATGGAACTCTTCTAAATAGTACAAAAGATATTGTTGAGGCTGTAAATCATACACTATCATGCTTTAATTTACCACCAAGAGAGGAATCTGATGTTATGAGATTTGTTGGAAAGGGGATAAAACATTTTATAACAGAAGTTTTAAAAGAGAACAATGTTCCAATTGAGGATGCGGTTTCAATTCAAACAAACTACTATGAAACAAAAGAGATACACTCATCACTCTATCCAAATACAGAATCTCTTTTAAAACATTTAAAAACTAAAAATATTAAAATATTTTTAGTTACGAATAAACCACACCAAGCAACCCTTAAAGTTTTAGATTTTTTTAATATTTCACACTATTTTAATGCTATTTATGGTGCTGATGCAGTTTTAAAACCAAAACCAGATCCATATTCAGTAGATTTTATATCAAAAGAGTTTAATGTTGATAAAAATGATATGGTTTTTGTTGGAGACTCAATTACAGATGCAGAAACAGCACAAAATGCTGAAATTGACTTTATTTTAATGAATTATGGTTTTGAGAAAAAAGATAGAAGAGAGACTCTAAAAGCTAACTACCGTTTTGATGATTTAAGCGAAATAGTAGAAATTTTTTCTTAATTAATTACTATTTTTATAATTTGTTTACAAAATAAAAAATAGATTATTTCATATTTTCTATAAAAAACTACATAAAAATATAGTTATAAAAATTGAATTTTTAATTTTTTGGAAAAAGAAATATTAAAGCAGCTTTAAATCTTTGACTCCAAGCAGCCTCATTATGCATATGCCCAACACCAACAAGATGTAGAAGATTTTTTTCAGGTTTTAAATAATCTTTATAATTTAAATATCCAGAGGGAGTTGAAGCAGACCATGATAATCTTGGAACTGTTGATGGTATTGAATCTAGTGGATAATCAATTAATTGATTTGAACTATCTAAATACTCATCTCTAGTATCAAATCCCTTTCTTATTAAAAGATTTCTAACCCAATCAGTAAATGCCCTTGCATCCGATTCATAAACAGAAGTTCCATCAAAACTTGTATCCCCACTATCAATATATATTTTCAAGTTTGGAATATTTTCTGTTGTGTTAATTAATGTTCTCATTGTATCTTGAGATGTTGCACAACACTCTTCTGTTTCTCCAATCCAAGATGAAGGAGAGAATACTCCTACTTTACCAAAAACATCAGAGTTTTGCCAAGAGATAAAAAATGAGGAGATACCTCCAAGTGATGAACCTGCAATTGCAGTATTCTCTCTCTCTTTAAGTGTTCTAAAATTATTATCAATAAATGGTTTTAAAGTGTTTTTAAGATACTCTACATATTGAGTTAATTTTGGAGTATTATCTAATCTCTCTATAATAGTATGTAAATACTCATTATTTCGATTTGCAGGAGTAACTCCAACAATAATAACTGGTTCCGCTAGATTTTCTGATATCGTTTCATCTGCATTTAAATCAATATTCCAAGTTCCATAAGGAGCATAAGGGGAGTTGTAGAGTAGATTATTCCCATCCTGCATATATAAAACAGGATATCTATTATAGCTCTGAAAATAGTCTGCTGGAAAGTAGATATAAACAACTCTATTTGATGTATCATTAAGCTCTAAAGATGGTATATTAAAACGAGCTAATCTACTTGAATTACTTGGATATACAATTGAGTTGTTATCATTATTAAATTTAAAGTAGATATTATTGGGGTCTGAATACCAATCTCCACCAATATACTTATAAAAAACCTCACTATCATCTAAAACAGTAATCTCTAAATATTTAAATGTTTCATCAAAAGTGGAGTTTAAAGTGTGTGTGTTTGAACTCCAAGAGTTAAATGTTCCTGCAATTTTAATTATCTCTTGAGATGTTCCACGTGAAACAAATAGTATTTTATCTCCATTTCTTATTGGTCCATCATAACTACTCCAAAAAAGATTTAATTTATCTTGACTCTCCTCTAATATTGCCTCTTGAAATAGAGAATAGAGTTTTTTACACGCATATTGAGGATACTCAATATAGTCATATTTACAAGAGCAGTATGGAGTGTTATTCTCAATCATACAAACACCACTATTTGAACAACTTATATTTTCACAAGGATTTTCAATACCAACACAATTAAAAGAGCCAACTATATTCACACAATCAGAATTATTTGGACAATTATGAGTTCCATTTTCACACTCATTAATATCAATACAGCTTACTCCATCTCCACCAAAACCAGATTTACATTCACAACTAAATCCCCCATTATTATTTATACAGTTTGCATTTTCATGACAATTATGAGTTCCATTTTCACACTCATTAATATCAATGCAATTTAATCCATCATTATCGAAACCAGAGTTACAATTACATTTTGCAGAACTATTTTCAATAATACAAACACCATGATTTGAGCAAAATTGATTTTCACAAGGATTATTTGGATTAATACAGTTATGATTCTCATCACAAATCATATTTTCTGAACAATCTGATTGAGAATCACAACGACCACTATTCAGTTCACAAGCACCATTTGTTGAGTTACATGTTTTCCACTCTTCACAAGTGATATTTTTGCAAAGATCAATAGTTGTCTCTTTCTCCTCATCACAACCTATAAAAACTATAAATAAAAGTAAAAAAAAAGTAATTTTCATAACACACCCCTTAAAATCTTTATCTATTCTAATTTAATAGAAACATATTATCAACTTTTTACTATGTTTTAAAATAATATTTTTACTTTTTCTGTTTACCAAAATATAGTAAATATTTTATTTAGAACATTTTGATTTTTATCGTATGAAAAGAGGATTTTTTACTGTTTTTTTAAATATATTTACTGGTTTTTACTGTAAAATTCAAAAAATTTTCCTAATGCTTTTCCTCTATGTGAATGTATAGATTTCTCCTCAAGTGAGAGCTCAGCAGCTCTTTTATTAAGAGTTGGATCAAAAAAAATGGGGTCATAACCAAAACCATTATCCCCTTTTAGTATTGTCTCTATCTCCCCGTTCCAAATACCTTCAAAAAAGTGATACTCATTTTCATTAATATAGAAACAGATTACAGAAACAAATCTAGCCTTGTATGGTTTTTCAAAAGATATAAGCTTTTTTAAAAGAAAATTAACTCTATCTTTATCATTTACATTTTCTCCTGCATAACGAGCAGAGTAGACTCCTGGTTCGCCATTTAAAACATCAACCTCTAATCCTGAATCATCAGCAATTGTTGGAATTTCTGTTTTTTCATATCCTGACTTTGCTTTAATTAAAGCATTCTCTCTGAATGTTTTTCCACTCTCTTCAACATAGCCAAGATCAATATCATCACCAGTAAAAATCTCAATCTGACTATCTTTAAACATCTCTTTAAATTCTCTTATTTTTCCTTTGTTTTGTGTTGCAACTAAAAGTTTGTTACTCATAAACTCCTTAAAATTAGCTATTTTTTTTATGAAACTCTCTTATAAAATTAACCTCATCAATCTCTTTTTTTTCATACTCTTTCTGCTTTTTATAGTGTTCCAAAAAAAATTCCTCTCTCATTAATTGAAATTTTTCAATCTCTATTTGAGCTTTTCGTACAATTTGAAGCTGTTTTTGATACTCTATTTGTGTGTTTGACAACTCTTTTTCAAGTTTTATTATCTCTCCATTTAAAAAAGAGATTCCATCTTTTAATAACTGAACTCTAAATATTGAAAAATTAGTAGTTATAACTTTTTGAATTTGAGTTTCAACTCTTTTTTTCTCATTTTGACTACTTTTTATCTGTTCTCTTATCGAATCCAATTTTTGTTCAATTTGAACAAGTAGGAGTAACATTTTTTCATGTTCACTTTTTTTGAAATCAAGAATAGTTTGAAATTGAAATATTGGCATTAAATTTTAATATCCAAAACAGAGCCAAGCATCTCATCCCCAGTTTTAATTCCTTTTGCATTTGCCTTATATGCAATCTCTCCCTCCATCAAAGATATTATCTCTTTCACTGGATCTATATTTGATGATAGAGTTATTTTATCATTTATATTGAGTGATTGCTCATCAATTGAATTAGCATTTTGAGAAGTTTTTTGATTTTGTTCAATAGGGAGTTTTGCAAGATTTTGAGAGGCTTTTGCCACTTTTTGTGTTGCTTGATTCATTCCATAAACAGATTGAGAGAGAATTGAGTTGTTTATTGATAACATATCTCCCTCCTAAAAATATATATTATTATGTTAATCTATTTTTTTTATTTTTTCAAGTCATTGTTTTATATAGGTAAGATTTTTTTTCTTTTTACTAACCCAACTACTCACAAAACCCATTTGAGTTACAAACAGAGCCTCCAGACCATTTAAAACCTGTGCAATCTTCGTTTGTTGTACAGTTTGAAACACAAACTCCTGTTACCTCATTGCAATGAGCAGTTAGATATGGACACACACTATCTTGAGAACATTTTGCAACACATTTTTGTTCAACTGCTGAAAAATATTGTCCATTTTCACAAGTGAAAATTGAAACTGGATAACAAGCATAATTTGTTTTATCACAAAACTCATCTTTTGCAAAACAATCATTATCATCATAACAACCAAAACCACATGTTTTTGTAATTGAATCACAATTAAATGTAAGTAGATTATAACACTCTAATGAACTTGAACACTGTTTTTCTTGTTGTGAATGACAAATATAATCAACTACCATATATTCATCATATTTTGCATCATTACAAAGCTCTGGATATGTTTCACAAAAACGAGGGTCTTTTCTTCTTGCATTATCTGGAGATACATACAAAATTTGAAAATAACTATTTTCACTACACTCACACTTAATTCCACCAACAAAATCATCTGGTTCAAGAGTACCTGATTCATAGCTACAAACTCCATTTTTTTACAAAGGTCTATTTTACAAAGGTCTATTTTACAATCACCATATACACAAATTAATCCCTCTTCACAATAACTCCTCCATTTACAATTTTATCACATCCTAATAAAGATATTAAAATCATAAAA
>DYRY01000223.1 GCA_020718465.1 Anaeromyxobacter dehalogenans
AAGTAGCAATAATTTTAAATGTTTTGAATTTTTTAGTTGACAACTTTAAAAATTATTGGTAAATAAAAATGAATGAACGTTCATTCATTTTTAAGGGTCACATGAACTACAATAATTATTCACATTTTATACCACTTTTTTTAGACAGATGTCAAGAGGAGGGGGATAATATCTGTTTTAGATATTTCACAGATGAGTGGAGAGAGTTAACTTGGAATCAAGTTAAAACCTACTTTTGTCTCTTGCAGGTTGGTTGAAAAAAAATGTAAAAGAGGGAGATAATATTGGGATATACTCATCAAACAGATGGGAGTGGGTTGTTGCAAATTTAGCAATTCAGACTGTAAGATGTTCACCAATTCCAATTCATAATACTTGTAGCCAAGAGGATTTAGTTCATATCATAAAAGAGACTGATATGAAAACTATTTTCATTGCAGGGGAAAAATAGATTAATTTTATTGAAAATAGTGAGCTTTTACAAACGATTAGTGACTTTTCATTAATTCATTTTGATAAAATTGATTTAACAAAAAAAGATTCTAATCATTGGAGTTATATTAATTTTTCATCTCTTTTGAGTGAAAAACATGACCAATCTGAGTTTACAGGTTTTCATGAAACCGATATTTTTGGTATAATATACACTTCAGGTACAACTGGTGAACCCAAAGGGGCAATTCTCACCCAAAAAAATATGATATTTCAGATAAAAAATCATGAGGAGGTTGTTCCTGGATTAGCCTATAAAAATCACTCATTTTCGGTGTTACCTCTTAGTCATGTTTTTGAGTTAGGTTGGATTCATATGACAATGGCAAAAGGAATGATTAACTACTTTGGTCCCTCTGGTCCAGAGATTGTAAAACTATTTCCTCAAGCAGAGCCAAATATAATATGTATTGTTCCAAGAGTTCTTGAGAAAGTTTATGATAAAGTCCAAGAGGAGTTATCTAAAAAGTCTATTTTTGTGAGGGGGGTTTTTCGGTTTGCACTGCTTTTAGCCTATTTAAAAACTCATAGAGGCTTTTATGGTAAAAAACAGATTTTTGGTAAAAAAATAGAGACTTTAGTTGTTGGTGGTGCAAAACTCTCTATTCCAATTGAGCGTTTTTTTGAAGCAAGTGGGATAAAAATAGAGTTGGGATATGGTTTAACAGAGACATGTGCAACAGTATCCTGTTTTAGATTTCCTGGAACACTACCTGGAAGTGTTGGTCAGGCTGTTCCTGGAGTTGAGATAAAAATAGGTGAAAACTCAGAGATATTAGTAAAAGGAAGTAATCTTTTTAGTGGATACTATAAAAAACTAGAGGAGAGTGCTAAAGTTTTTACAACTGATGGTTTTTTAAAAACTGGAGATGCTGGTTTTATTGATGAAAAGGGGAATATCACTATAACAGAACGGATTAAAAATCTGATTAAAACCTCATCAGGAAAATATGTTGCACCACAAAAACTTGAAAGTCGCCTTGAATCAATCCCTTTTATTGAGCAGATAACAATAATTTGGGATACAAAAAAATATATTTCTGCACTTATTGTTCCATCATTCAATAGACTTGAGGAGTATGCAAAAAGTATGGGAATTAAATTTAGCAACTATTCAGAGCTTATTCAGAACTCTGAGATTGTTAAATTTTACAGAAAAAAAATAGATGAGGCTCTATCAGGATTACCAAACTTTGAGCAGATTAGACAATTTACGCTTCTTTCGAATTTATTCACTATTGAGGGGGGGGAGTTAACACCAACTCTAAAAATCAAACGTGATTTTATTATGAAAAAATATAATAAAATTATCTCCTTAATGTATGAGAACTGATTTTTCATATTTTTAAAAAAAAAAGATCAATATCAAACCTCATATTGATTAAAAATAGGATTAATCGAATAAAAACAACTTCAAAAAAAATGAATAAACAGAATTTTAATCAAAAAGATAATAGATAGATAGTAAAAAAAGAAAAATGAATAGGGTATTTCAATACCTATAAGAATAAAATCATAAATAAATATCTTATCTTATAAAATGTTTTTTTATTTTTGTTAAAAAAAGATTACTCTGGATTACAACTTGTAAAATTAGGTTTAGGAAGAGTCCAAGATGGAGAATCTGGATAAAAATTATCACAAGATGTTACTTGATCTACATCCCAAGAGCTTAAATCTTGATTAAAAGAGTTTGCATTATAAAACATCCAATTCATACTAGTTACATTCGAAACATCCCAAGAGCTTAAATCTTGATTAAAAGATTCTGCTTTTTCAAACATATTACCCATGTCAGTAACATTTGAAACACTCCAAGTAGATATATCACTATTAAAAGAGGTTGCATAATAAAACATTAAACTCATATTAGTAACATTTGAAACATCCCAAGAGCTTAAATCTTGATTAAATAAGCTTGTTCCTTTAAACATCTGACTCATATTTGTAACATTTGAGACATTCCAACCACTTATATTTGGATTATATTCACTCAAACCTCTAAATAAACTACTCATATCCTCTACTTTTGATGTATTCCACTCACTTATATCTGCTCTAAATGATTCTGCATGATAAAACATCCCACTCATATTAGCAACATTTGATGTATTCCATTTGGAGATATCACTATTGAATAGTTCTGCCATCCAAAATATATAACCCATATCAGTAACATTAGAAACATCCCAAGAGGAGATATCTCCATTAAAAGCTCTAGCCTGTTGAAAAACTCCATGCATATTAGTAACATTAGATACATCCCAACTATTCAAATCTCCATCAAAATGAAGTGTATAGAAAAACATATAGCTCATATCTGTAACCTCTGATAAATCAGGAGAGTCTGTTGCTGTTAAAGTTACATTTGAGCATCCAGAAAATGCAGAGTTCATTGATAACCAATGAATAGAGCCCCAGTTATCTATTGATAATATTTTATCTGAATCTCCACTATAATTAAAATAGATTGCAGGAAAATATCCAATAATTGCAATTTGATATACTCCAGCCTCTTCATATTCACAAGTATAATTAGTTGTAATATTTGTTGCCTCAAAAACTCCATCATTATTACAATCTACATCATATTTATATGTATAGTTTGGATTTATTGGAATAGTTATTTGAGTAGATGTTGAAACTCCATAATTATCTGTTTTCCAAGTTGTTATAAAAGGTTTAACTCCTGTTAATTCACAGATTACACCATTACCAGAGAATCCAGATTTACATTCACAATTAAAAGAGCCATCATTATTTGTGCAATTTGCATTAACATGGCAGTTATCAAGGTTTTCAGAACACTCATCAATATCAACACAAACACCATTTTCAAAAACTAAACCATCTGTACATTGCTTTCCAGATTCAACTGTTGTTTCTTTACAACCAACAATAGCAAACATTAAAGTAAAAATAGATAAAAGAGTAAATTTCATAATATCCTCAAAGAAAGTTACATAATGTTCTATCTGATTTTCATGTTTTTTTCAAATGTTAATATTGGGTTTTCTATATTTTAACAAAAATATCATAAATAAAATATTATAACTTATCTTTACCACCCTGATTTGAATTTTAAGTAATTATCAAAAATATTATCTTTTATTTGTAATTTTATAGATAAATTCTGTATTTTCTTTGCTTAACTTTACCAATTTTCTATATACTATCTAAAGAAAAAATAACTATTTCTAATATTTTTCTGCAATTA
>DYRY01000224.1 GCA_020718465.1 Anaeromyxobacter dehalogenans
AGATCTAATCCTTTCTGGATTCCCCTTATCGGGTGATATGAGTTATATATTTTTCCTATACCTTTGTCAAGCTTTTTTTTTTTTATTTATCTTTTTTTTGTTTTTTTTTGTTTTTTCTGTTTTTTAGATAAAAATTAGAGATTTATTTAGATAAATTGATAAGCTCATTTCCAATAGCTAAACCATACTCAAAACAGCGTTTAAACTCCTCTTCATGTGGAGTAAATTTAATAAAAAGAGGATTTTCAAAAAAGTTTAATTTAAGATTTTCTAAAGAGCTTTTAATAATTTTTGCAGATTCCCCACTCCAACCAAAAGAACCAAATGCTCCTCCGATTTTTCCTTTATCTCTAATTGGATTTATATAAGAGAAAAGTTTATATATTTGGGGTAATGTGTTTTGATTTATTGTTGGAGAACCAATAATAAAAGCATTTGATGAGGCCAATTCAAAAGAGATAGCATCCCAATTTGTGTTTTCTAAATCCATAACTGCAACAGAGATTGATGAATCTGCTTTTTTTACCCCTTGAGCAATCCAATCGGCCATAACTTGAGTGTTATGATATGCAGAAACATAAGCTATTAAAGCTCTTTTAGGATTTAACTCTTTTAGTGTCTCTTCTGAATATTTTTTTGATAGATTAAGATATTTTCTCCAATTTGAGCGTAAAATTGGACCATGTCCTGTACAGATTGAGCTAATTGGAAGATTCTCAATTTTCTCAATTGCTTTAAGCATAAATTTGCTAAAAGGTTTTAGTATCACATCAAAGTAATATTTGAAAGCATCATCAAAATCCCCAACCAAATCGTCATACATGTTTTCATTGCAATAGTGAGATCCGAAAGAGTCACATGTAAATAAAACCCCCTCCTCAACAAAAAAAGTGTACATTGAATCGGGCCAATGTAGATTAGGGGCTGATATAAATTGAAGAGTTCCATCTCCTAAATCTAAAGAGTCACCATCTTTTGCAACAATATGTTTAAAATCATATCCAAGAAGATCTCTTAAATATCTTATTGCACTTAGACTTGCCACAACTATTGCTTGAGGTGCATCTTTTAAAAGATGTTTTAAACTTCCAGAGTGGTCTGGTTCAGTATGATTCACAACAATATACTCTATTTCAGAAAGTTTGGTGTGTTGCTCTATTTTTTTTACAAAATCCAAATAAAATGACTCTTTTACTGTCTCTACAATAGTTTTTTTCTCTGTTTTTATAAGATATGAGTTATATGTACTCCCATATTGAGTCTCCATTATAATATCAAAAGTTACTAATCCAGAGTCAAGAGTACCAATCCACTCAACTCTATCAGAAACTCGTAATGTTTTTCTATTCATAAAATCTCTCCTTCCACTAAATTAGAAGAAGAATATAATAATCATTTCTATCTTTTCAATAATAGATAAAAAACTAAAGATAACTTTTCTATTTTTTTAAGAAAAAAATCATTTCTGTTTTCAGAAAAAAAATAAATTTACTTAGAGTAGATTTTTTTGTTATAAACTTTGATATGTTTTTATTGAGTAAAAATTTGTTATGTCTGAAAAAAAAATATTAACAGTAAATTCATTATCACTCAAAATAGGAAATAGAGCTCTTTTTGATGAGATATCATTCCAACTAAATTATGGTGAAGTTTTAGGAGTTCAAGGGTTTTCTGGTTCAGGAAAAACCTCTCTTTTGTTAGTATTAGCAGGTTTTAAACAGTCAGCGTTATCTTTTAATGGGGATATCTCTCGTAATTTTACTATTAAAGAGTTAACATTAATGTTTCAAAATCCACTCTATCAACTACTTGGAAAAACTCCTTATGAGGAGTTTTTTTTCTCATTTGCAAAAAATGGAGAGACTCCAACAAAAGATTATATTGAAACTTTTGCTAAAAAACATAATATTTTTGATTTACTTTATAAAAATAGTCAAAAACTTTCTGGTGGTGAGGGGCAAAAAATTGCTTTTTTATCGACAATTATCTCCAAATCAAAAATTATGATTCTTGATGAACCAACACAATATAATGACTCAAATGGAGTGGCAAAAATTGAGGAATTTATAAAAAATAGAGGTGATTTAACTGTTATTGTTGCAGACCATAATTTAACTTTTTTAAAAAACATAAGTGATAAATTGATAACAATAAAAAATCAGGGGGAGTTATTAAGTAACTGTTTAGATAATAATAAAAATTCTTTTAAAAACGATTTTTCAGAGAAAAAAACAGCTTTTATTGAGATATCAAATATCTCTTTTTCATATAAAAAAAATAGTATCTTAAAAAATCTCTCTTATGATATTTTTAAAAGTGATGTAATTTTACTAAAAGGTTTAAATGGAGCAGGAAAAACAACTCTTTTTAATTTAATAATGGGAATTTATAAACTTGACAAAGGTAAAATTATAATTAATGGGAAGAAAATAAAAAAAGGAGATTTTCTATCAAAACAGATTGGATATGTTCCTCAAAATCCTGACACAATGTTTTTTGCAGATAGTGTTGAGGAGGAGATTTTCTACACCTCAAAAAAATTAAAAATAGAGTCTCCTGAAAAACATTGGATAGAGTATTTTGATTTAAATCCTCTTTTAAAAAACTCTCCACATACATTAAGTTATGGAGAAAAAAGAAGAGTATCAATTTGTGCCTCAACTCTTCACTCACCAGAGATAATACTTTATGATGAACCAACAGTTGGTTTGAATAGTGAGTTAAAAAGAAAAATTTTTAATTTATTAAAACATAAAAAACAGTTTGGAGTAACTCAAATAGTTATTTCTCATGATACTGAATTTTGTGATTTAATTAAAAGTAATATAGAGATGAGAGAGTTATCTCTTTAATAACAACCTCTTTGGGTAAATCAATAATTTTACATATTACATCTGCAACACTCTCTGGAGATAACATTTTCTCTCTGTTTTGTACTCCTGATGGTAAAAGAGAGGTATTAACATAGTCGGGATAAACTGTTGTTACTTTTATGTGATGTTTTTTTAACTCTTCATATAAGGAGTCTGCAAATCCTCTTATTGCAAATTTAGTAGAGCTATAAAGAGAGGAGTTTGGATTTCCTTTTAGTCCATGAATTGATGAAATAAAAATAATTACTCCTGATTTTTGCTGAATCATCTCTTTAGATACAATTGATGTTAAAAAAATTGGAGCATTTAGGTTAAGATTTACTGCTTCATCAATTTTTTTTTGATTAATATGTTGTACTTTTGAGTGAGCACCACCACCAGCATTACTAATAAAAACATCAAAAAGATTATTTTTTATTTTTTCCTCTATCTCTTGATATGACTCTGGTTTTGAAAGGTCGCTTTCAATCCATTTTACACTATTTTTTTTGAGGGTGGATAGTAATCCTTCTGTTCTGGATATAGCTGTAATTGAGTGACCCATTGAGAGCATTTTTTTTACAATTTCAAAACCAATTCCTCTGCTTCCACCTGTAATTAATATATTCAAAATTCATCTCCAAAAACTATATTTTAGCATAGAAGTAAATATTTTCAATAGAAAATATAAAATCATATTTACTATAAAAAATATATATTAACTTTAGTAGATTAAACAGAATATTAATTTCTTTTTTTTTATTTTGATAGTTGTTATATTTAAAATATACTTTTTCATTGCCCAGATATACTTTTTTTCTGCCCAGATATACTTTTTTTCTGCCCAGATATAC
>DYRY01000225.1 GCA_020718465.1 Anaeromyxobacter dehalogenans
GAAATAAACGAAAAAAAATAGAATTACGCTTCAGTCTTATATGCTCTATTATCAACATGAATAGAGGAGTTTAATATGTTTAGAGGTTATGCAAGAGGTCTATTATTTATTAAAAAACAATTTCACAAAAAATATTTTTTTCTGCTACTCTTGATAGTATATCAAAATTTTATCATGAAGAAGTAAAACAATGTCACTTTTACCATCTTTATCTAAATCGAACATCTGCATCTCTCTTGGCTCTTCAGATGTTAAACTATCCTCTCCTCTATAAGATTTTGTTTCAAATATTTTAAAGCGAATAGAGAAAGATAACTCTTTATCTGTTAAATTAAAAAACTCAATAAAATTTCTTGCACCATCAATAGATACAACTTTTAAACCATTAAATGTTGCAATTCCCAATATTGATGAAATAGATTTTGGATTTGGTAAAGTGTATGTTAAAATATTTTTAAGTGTAAATCCTCTATTTTTTGAATCTAGAATTGCAATTGAATCAGTTGATACAAATAGTATCTCACTTTTCTTATCCTCATTAAAATCATGTGTTTCAATTTTTAAAACTTCAGATAGATTAATTGGAGTTGCCTTTACATCTTTATTATTAATATAATCAAACTCTAATAAAGATTTTGTTGTTTTATCAAATGATACCAACTGTTTTTTACCATTAAATGTTGAAATAGAAACATTTGTTAAATCTGATTGAGTTGATAGAGCATTCCACTGATTTTTTATCTGAAAATCACCATTTTCAAATGATATTAATCTTATAATATTTTTTAAAGATAGATAAAACTGTTTTTTTCCATCTTTATTAAAATCTAAATAGGATATTTTTTCTGAAGTTATATCTCGAAAAAGGGTTTGAACTGTTTGTAATTTTATTGAGAATTGTTTTAAACTTTTATCTTTAGTTTGAAAGTAGAATTGAGCTGGTTCATATGAGATAAATAGAAGTATATCAATTTTTCCATCTCCATTAAAATCATCAACTAACATATCATAAGGGGTGTTATTAAACTCCTCAATAGATAGTGTTGATATCTCTTTAAAACTGTTTTTAGAGTCAAAACTTCCCTCAATAAGCTCATATTTGTCAATATTTTTTGCAAGAATAAAAACTCTATCATCAACAACATCAAATCCTTCAATAGATTTATCAATTGGAAGAAGTTGAGGAAAACTTTTCTCAACTTTATTTTTCTCAATCCATCCTATAGATTTCTCTTCAGATGAGTAGAAAAGAGTTTTATCTTTTAATGATTTTATTTTTGAAATTCCTTTAAATGATGGAAAAACTCTGTATTGTCCAAGTGATTCTTTATTTGCTGTGAATATAATTGATGATGGATACTCACTATCTGTAACTAAAATATCATCTTTTTTATCTCCATTCCAATCCTCAATCCAAAAAGATTTTTTATAACTTTTTGCCTCTTTAGGGAGTGAATATATTGCTGGAGATGGAGAATCTGTATTTAATGCCTCAACAATATGATCAATAAACAGTATTTTAGCATTTGCTCTTGAAGATATTATCTCATCCCCTTTTGTTTTTGGAAAAATATTTTTTGATGTTAAAAAATGAAAATTGGGGTAATTTATTGAGTATTCTGGACCCATCTCTCCATTATTATCCTGAAAACGGATATGAATCTGATTACTACCACCAGTTGTTACAAGTAAAATATCTTTTTTTCCATCACCATTATAGTCAGCACACTCTATTCCAAGGGGAGATTTAACACTATATGAGAATGATATTGCTTCATCTAATTCCCCCTTCTTGTTTTGATAGAAAATAAGGATCTCTTTTTGTGTTAGAACAACTAAATCATCTAACTTGTCTCCATTCATATCTGCAGAAGAGAGAGAGTATTGTGATTGATGAGGTTCTGTTATTTGAAATATCTGTTTTTTTTCAAAACTGTATATTTTATCTTGATGAGAAACAATAACCTCTCCAGTTGAGGATAAAAATGCAATATCATTTTTTTTATCATTACTAAAATCCCCAACAACCATTGATAATACAGTTTTTTCTGTTATAAATGGTCTGTTTTTAAATTTTGTATTAAAAGAGAGTTGATTTATATTCTCCTCTTTTAGATTCTCTGCAATCTCCTTTTTATATAACTCCTCCTCTTTTTTTGATAGTTGATAGTGAATTGATATTTGTGCAGCTATATTATCAACATATAGAAAATCTGGCAATCCATCACCATTCATATCTTTTACTGTTAATGTATGAGCATCATTTACACTTTTGTAGATTTCAAAATCTTTAAACCCAATCTCATTAGAGTATAGATTGAAAGTTAAAAAAGTTATGAAAATTGTTATAACCGATTTTTTCATAATAGATCCCAAAAAATATCTTTAAATTTAATATATAGAGTTAATAATGTCAAGAGATTCATTTCTGTTAATAGTTATAATTACTTTTCTGTTTTATCGAATAGATATATTGTATTGTTTTTCTATTTTGATTTATTCTTTTTATTTTTTTGTTGTTTAGTAGTTTCAGGTTTTTTAATCTCTTCTGTTTTTTCAAGATTTAATTTTTCAAGTTTAAAATCAGGGGATAACCATCCACAGTAACCATCTAAAGTTATAACAAAAGAGAAATCATTCATTTGGTCTGTTTTGAATGCCTCAATAGAACCATTAAAATTGACTAACACTGCTCCTTTACTATCTTTATCTGGATTTTCCCAAAGTGGAATTCCAATTTTTTTATTTTCATCTGCTTTTATAATAAAAAGCTCTGTTTCACCACTGTTAAGTTTTCCTTTTAAATCAGAGATTCGAGAGCGACACATCTGAAACATCTCCTCTTTTTTTTTCTCTAACATCTCATTTTCTTTGTCCTCTCCAGCAAATCCAAAAAAAGATTTTATTTTTTCTGGATTATTAAAAACAATTGCCATTAGAATAGTTACTGATATCATTATAAGCCCAACAATTCCACTACCACGTCTCATTTTATTTTATCCTTTTAAAAATATATTATGAAGAAACAATCATCAATCAATATTTTTAACAAAAAACTAGATATATGTCAAATAGTTTCAATTTTTAAAATTTTTAAATTTTACCCTTGCATTTTGTATGAAGCTGAAAATTAATAGTTTAAAAATTATTTTAATCTCATTTTTACCACCCTAAATTGAATTTTAAATAATTATCAAAAATATTATCTTTTATTATTATTTTTTAGATTTGAAAACAACTATATATTATGTTAGACTTGAACTCTATTTTTGAGACTATTTATGAGTAATGATAAAGATTTTGAAATAGATGAGGATGGAAGTAGTTTACGTAATCTTAATGAGGATGAACGAAAACTTTTTTTTGAAAGGAAAGACTTCTCAATATTTGAATTATTTCGAAAATATAATATTCCAACACTTGGGAAAAAAATATTTGAATGGCATATAAAAATAGGAATAAAAACAAGAGTTCATTTTTTTATAGATAAGGATAATTCAAAAATATATATTGGTCATTGTGGAGAACATCTTCCAATATAATATATCGAAAACATCTTTTTATCTGCTCTGTATTCTCTTTTTTGGTGTTGGGAACAAATTATTCTTTAAAAAAAAGTAAAATGTAGTTGTACACTGCCCCGACATACTTTTTTTCTGCCCTGACATACTTTTTTTCTGCCCAGATATACTTTTTTTCT
>DYRY01000052.1 GCA_020718465.1 Anaeromyxobacter dehalogenans
CTCTTCTTATATATTTTGGAAAAACTCTATAACCATAAATAAACATAAAAAGTGTTAAAATAGTTGATATATATAAGGGCTCTTTTATTAGATAGTTATTATTAAAGCCTTCAATTGCTTTTGCAACAAATATATGAACAATATTCACAATTGCAACAATAACAGCTGGAGCAAAAAGAAATGGAGAAAGTTTAGGGTCTGTCCAGCCACCACTCATAATCTTTTTTAAAGAGTCATAATGGTCATCTAAAATAAATTTAGCTGTAAATCCATAAATACCTATTATTGTTGCAATAAATAGTGAATGATAAAATATCCATTGAATAAAGAGTAGTTTTATTAAATTTAAATTTGGATATAAAAATGCAGAAAATAACAAAATTCCTAAAATTGAGAAAAAATTCAATTTTAAAATAGATTTTTTAATAAAAAAAGATATTATTTCCCTATTTGATAATGCAAATCCATTTAAATATTTAATCTCTCTGTTTTTGAATAAAAACTCCATTGAAAAAAAGCTTAAAGGAGAGTAACTAAAAAGAAAAAAATAGTATAAATCATCATAAGTTGTAGTTGATTTTTTTAAAAGTAGAAGAAAAAAAGATATTATATATAAAATTGATAAAATAGCTATTTTATTTTTTGATAAAAAAAACTCTCTTTTTGAGTTTATTTTTGAAAAAAATCGAAAATTTTTCATAATTTCTCTAAGAAAAAATAAAAAAAGGGGCTAAAGCCCCTTTTTTTATAAAACTTAATTTAACTTAAATTATAATTCACCATCATTTGTTTTACCAAAATCGTCTAAACCAGCAGTTTTAGCTGTTCTACCTTGTTCTGTAACATCTCTTGAAGCTTCAACATTGCCAGAAAGAGCATTGTTTGATGTTGTGAAAAGGTCACGAATATTATCACCAAAAACTGTTACAACACCAATTGCTGCAATAGCAATTAAAGCAACGATGATGATATACTCTGTCATTCCTTGTCCTTCTTCTCTTCTTTTTGCATTCATTAATTGTTGTCTCATAATCTCCTCCCGTTAAAAACAATTATCAACCAACCTTCTATCTACATTATAGAAATATTCTTAAAAAAAATCTATCGGTCAACTGTCGTATAGATGATTTTTTTTAAGAAATATTTTTTTTTATTTTAAAAATATATTTTGTTATCTTTTTAGAAGATTTTCTCTTAAACTCCATAAAAGATTTAAGAGAGTTTTTTTTCTATACTCACCTGTTGAACGAATGTCATCAAGTGGGGATACATCCTTTAAAAGATACTCTAAAAGAGTCTCTTTTGTCAAGTTCAGAGTTAAAAAGATTTTTTCAACCTCCAACAACCTTTTAGGAAAAGCAGATACACTACCAGCTGCTAAAATAAGATCTCCATCTTTTAAAGAGTGTGCAAGTGATACTTTAGATATAAAAACCGCTTTTCTACTTCCAACCTCCTCAAATCCAGTTGAAGTATACTGTTTTTTCTCAATAACTATTTTAGAGATAAACTCTCCCTGTTTAATATCCATCTTTTTATATCCTAAATAAAAAGAGGATAGTTTTATCTCTCTTTTTGAATTTAAAGATGTTAACTCTATTGTTGCATCATATATTAAAAGAGCTGGAACAGAGTCTGCTGCTGGTGAACCATTTGCTATATTTCCTCCAATTGTCCCCATTGCCTGAATAGTATAGCCTCCAATTGTTTTTGCTGCCTGAATAAGCTCTGAAAGATATTTCTGAATGATCAAATTATGTTGAATATCTTTGAATGTTGCCATTGCACCAATATAAATATTTTTATCATCCTCTACTATTTCAGAAAATTGAGATTTTATTTTTGAAACATCTGCAAAATATAATCTTTTTTCACCACCCTTTCTTATTGATGGAACTATATCAGTTGCACCTGCTAATACTCCTCCTTCTGAACCATATTTTTCAAGAAACTCACAAAGCTCCTCTTTTGTTGATACGGAGATAATATTTTTTTTGTTTGAGTTAATACTACTCTGTTTTTGTTCTGTTGTTAGGTCAATAAAAATAGCCTCTTTTTTAGAATTTATTAAAGCCCCCTTTTCATTTTTTTCAAAAATCATTAAATCGTGAGCCTCCTTAATTCCATCAATGATTTTTGAGTAACCAGTACAACGACAAAAATTACCACTAACAGCATGTCTAATTGAATCAATATCTTTTGATCCACCATTTTTAAGATAGTGATAGGCAGAGATTAAAAATCCAGGAGTACAAAAACCACATTGAACTGCTCCCGATTTCATAAAAATCTCCTGAATCGGAGCAAGTTTTCCCTCTTTTTCAAGCCCCTCAACAGTTAATATCTCACTACTATCTGCCTGACTTGCAGTTGTAAGACAAGCAAGTCTAATCTCATTATTCATTATAATTGTACAGGCTCCACACTCACCTTCACCACATCCCTCTTTTGTTCCAGTAAGATGCAAATCCTCTCTCAAAATATCCAACAATCTTCTATCTTCAGAAATGCCATTAAGAGTATATTTTTGACCATTAATAATTAGTTCTAGTTTCATTCTCTTAGCCTCCTCTTAAAGTTTTTCATAAGCTTCCATTATCTGTTCAGGAGAGAGTGGAAGTTTTGTTAAGTGAACTCCTAAAGCATCCATTATTGCATTATTTACAGCTGGAGCACCACCATTCATTGGTAACTCTCCAATTCCTTTAGCTCCAAATGGACCATAACTATATGGATTATTTAGAAATGATACATCCATTTTGGGAATATCAACAATTGATGGAATGATATAGTTTGTAAAATCAGCATTCCAAAAACGTCCATTTTTAAAAACAATATTTTCATATAAAGCATATCCCATAGATTGAACAATTCCTCCCTCTATTTGACCAGAGGCTAAAATAGGATGAACAACCTCTCCAATATCCATAACAGATGTAATATTTTTTAAAGTTACCTCAAAACTTCTTAAATCAACCTCAATTTCAACACCATAAATTGCCCAAGCATATGCTCCATATGCATCACCTTGATAATTAACATCATCCCATTTGATTTTAGGTGGTTGTAGATGTTGTTGAAAAAAAGATTCACTCTCTTTATCTCCTAAATATTGGGTAACTTTTTCTAAATAATCATCTAAACTATTATATTTAATAGCATCATGCATTTTTACACAGGCTCTTCTTAAAACTTCTCCTACAATCATTGTTGTTCTTGATGCAACTGTTGGTCCAGAGTTTGGTACTTTTTGAGTATTAACCTCCTCCATATAAATCATATCAAAAGGCAGCTCTAAAGCCTCTGCAACAATTTGAGATAATACAGTATGGGCTCCCTGCCCCATCTCTGTATTTGCAACTAAAACAGCAACTTTTCCATCTTTATCTAATCGAATACCTGCAATTGATGAAAGTCTTACCTCTCCACTACCTGTAAAACCTGCCCCATGAAAAAAAGTTGCTACTCCAAAACCTCTCTTTTTATAACTATTTAAAGAGTTAAAATCATCAATCTCTTTTCGTAAAATGGGATAGTTAACTCTTTTCAATAACTCATCATAAACCTCTCTAATCATTACATCATTTTCAAGAAGTTGACCTGTTGGAAAAGAGCCTCCACGTTGCACAAAATTTATCTCTCTTAATTTAAAAGGGGATATACCAATTTTTAATGCACAATAATCAATATGGCTCTCTGTTGCAAAAAATGATTGAGGTGCACCAAAACCTCTAAATGCACCATTAGGTGGAGTATTTGTTGCAATAATTATACCATTGATTCTCACATTAGGAATCTCATAAGGACCAAAAGCATGTAACATTCCTCTTGCAAGAATAACAGAACTCATTGTTTCATAGGAGCCACCATCAAGAATAAACTCCATTTGTAGTGTTGTTAGTTTATAATTCTTATCAAATCCCATTTTTATTGTGGTTTTTGATGGATGTCTTTTTGTTGTAATTGAGATATCTTGAGCTCTTTCGTAAACCATTTTAACAGGCTCATTTGCTTTCATTGCCAAAAGAGCAGCATGAGCACCAAGAATAGAGGGATAATCCTCTTTTCCACCAAATGCCCCCCCAACATAGGCTTGAATAATCTCAACATCTTTGTCCTCTTTATGAAAAACAGCTTTTATACTTGCTTGGACATAATATGGACATTGCATTGAACCTTTTACAACAATTTTCTCACCCTCCCACCAAGATATTATTGCATTTGGTTCAAGATACATCTGTTCTTGATGAGGTGTATAATAAACATCTTCAAAAACATATTTTGCATTTTTAAAACCAAACTCAACATCACCACGCTCTATTTTTCTTTTTTTAAAAACATTTTGAGGAATAATCTCTTTTTTTAAGGAGAGAGATTCATCAATTGTTGAAACGTAAATTGGGTTTTCATCTATCTCAACTGTGATATTTTTTAAACCCTCTTCTAAAATATGTTTATCTTTATGTGCCAAAAGAGCAATTGGTTGTCCCCAATAACGAATCTCTTCTGTTGCTAATAAAGGCATATCACTAACAACACTTTCAACCTCATTTTCACCAGGAATATCAGAAGCATCAACATAGATAAAATCACTCCAATCAAAATTTGGATTTTTGTGAACCCCTTTTAAAACTCCAGAAACCACATTTGAACCAATTTGAGCTCCCCAATAAAATGAGTCTGGTTGTATATCATCTGTGTATTTTGCTACACCTGTAACTTTCTCTTTTGCATCTACTCTTGTTACATTTGTTCCAATAACTTTATGTTTCATTACTCCCCCTAAAAATTACAATTTTTTGTATAAAAAACAGAAAAATTCTCTCTTTATATAAAAACAAAAAGATTCTTTATATAAAAAATAGAAAAACTGATTTTTATCACAATTTTCTATATCAAAAAATTGCCAAAACCCTTATAATCAGCTAAAGTTTATTTGTTTTTAAAAATAATGTCAATCAATAAAAAAGATGTCACAAAAAAATCAATTTTTATCCACTATTTATCTAAAAGCTTTTTACCAAACACTCGAATCCCTATCAAACCAGCAGGTGCTGTGAGTAGTATTGATAATACAGCAATAGATAAAATAAGACTTCCCTCTTTTATTCCTGATGCAAGAGGAATTCCCCCTAAAGCAGCCTGAACTGTTGCCTTTGGAAGATATGAAATAACACAAAAAAGCCTCTCTTTTTTTGTTAATTTAGAGAATAATGTTGCAATAATAACACCAATTGAGCGAAAAATAAGCCCAAAAAGAATTGCTAAAACAGTTAATCCACCACCTGCAATTGCAACTTTTATATCAATTGATAATCCAATTATAACAAAAAGTGTTATCTCTGCAAAAAACCAAACTATTTTTAATTTTTTTGATAAATCTTCTGAAATAATACTCAATTTTCCATTTAAAATATATCCAATTGTCATTACTCCAAGTAGTGATGCAACTTTTATAAAATCTCCAAACTCAACTAATAATAAAGATATTGTTAGTAGAATTAATATTTTTTCAGTTGAATTAATATTTTTGTACTTTTTAAAAATATAAAAAAGTGTATAACCTAATAAAACTCCTAAAAAAATACCCACTATAATTGAGTATGGGATTGATAAAAGTGTAAAAATAGTTGATTGTTCCACTTTGGATGTTGCTAACCCTAAAAAAATAGTGAAAAATGTTATTGCAAAAACATCATCAACAGATGCTCCTGCCAAAACTAATGTTGGAACCTCATTTTTTTTCCCATACCCTCCCTCTTTTAAATCTAACATTGATGGAACAACAACTGCAGGTGAAACTGCCGCAAGCATAAATGCAGTCAAACCAGATACACTCCAACTAAAATCAAAAAAGTATCTAAAAAATATCATAAGAGATATTCCCTCAAAAACACATGGAACCCAACTTAAAAAAAAGGCTGTTTTTCCAATCTGTTTTAGTGTTTCTCTTTTTATCCCAAGACCAGAACGAAGCAAAATAACAGTTAAAGCAAATATCTTTAAAAATGGGGCTATAATCCACAAATTATTAAAATTTTTAAAGTATGGAGAAAGTATAATTCCAAAAATTACCATTCCAAAAACAGTCGGTAAGCCAAGTTTTGTTGATATTTTACTAAAAAACCAACCTCCAAGAAATATGACAACAAAAATCATTAAAAGGGACATAAAAATTCCACAAAATCAAAAATTTATGCTAAATCTTTTTTTTTGTAATATCAATTAAAAAAGTGTGATTTTTTAAATTTTTTAAAATATATTTTTTTGTCTAAAAAATATGATTCTTTTTATTTTTTCTGTTTTTATCTAAAAAATGTAATCTTTAGCATAATCTCGGACTTTATGAGAAGAAAGAATATGAAAAGTTTTTAGTTTTTGTATTGTTGTTTTTGAAAACGCTCCAATTGGCATATATACAATATCCATCCCTAATCTTCTAGCATAACTAAGATATCTTGTTTTGGGTGGATTTTTTGCAACATAAACAACATATTTTTGAATATTATAATCAATTCCAGCTATCAAAAGTTTTTCTGCTTTGGAAGTGATATGTTTATAATCTTTATCCTCCCAAACATCATAAACCCTTCTAGGTGGATAGGAAAGTAAAAAACCACCATATTCAGAGCGAGAAATTCCTGGACCAACTACATCTGATGTTATTGGAGTTGCATAAAAAGCCATATCAGACTCCTGTTCATGTTCACCCTGCCAAGTCATTTTGTATGTGTAGATTTCATTCTTTAAATCCTCATCAAAAATAAAGATAACAGAACCAACATCACCTTTCATTGGTTCTAATCGTTTGATATATATTGAACCATTATTTTTTCTTAATGTCTCTTTTATATCAATCCCTTCATAAAAAGAACTAATAAATGGTTCACTTTTAAAAAGCTCACTTTGAAGAATCCCTCTTGCTCTTTGCTTTAAAAAATCTCCAAACTCCTCAATAATTATATCTTCAGGTTGATAGGAGCATATATAACCTCTGGAGAAATCTTTTGCCCAATTCTCCTGCTTTCCCATTTTTTTTCTATCTCTGATTGGCATTTTTGCTTGATGCTTATCTCTTCTTCTAATATACATAGATTGATATTTCATAATTTCAGAGAGGTCTAAAAGTGGAAAAGAGGGAATTTCTGGTTGATATGGATAGTATCCCATCAACTCCATAAGTTCATAGGCATAGTTATCATCAACACAACTCTTTGCAACCTCTAATGCTGTAAAAAAATCAGGTATTACTCCACCATTTAGAATCATCAGATTTCTACCAAATTTAACCATATTTTTAAGTTGCCAAGTTTGAAGTGTATCTTTATACCTTATTTTGCAGATTTCTCCAGCCTTTTTATAAATCTCAAGCAAAAACTCTCTTATATCTGAAAATTTTCTAAAAGGTTGAATAGTATTAATGAATATATCATTACTTTTCTCTTGATAAAGATAGGATAAATCCCCTTTTTTTCCTTCAACCACTTTAAATTTATCATTCACTTTTATAAAATTATCTTTTTTGGGAGTATCTAAAATAGTTCCATTTCTTAAAAGCTCATAAAAGTAATCAAAAATGGGATACTCTGGATGAGTTGCATTAATTGTTCTAAAATCTAATGATCTTAGTTCAACTTTTGGTTTAAATGATGAAAAAATTGATATTGATGGTGATTCAATATAGTTTATAACTGATTGATAGTGAGATATTCCTAAAAAAACAACAGAGTTTGAGCCACTTTTTATGATATTAGCTACATTATAACCCATTGTTTTTTCACGAAGTGTATCCTCTTTAGATTTTTTGAATGGAAAATCTTTATAATCTTCAAAAAAACCTTTATAACCTCTCTGTTGAATATAGAATGGATCATAAAATGGATCTTGATGTTCATAATAAAGAACAGTATCACTATCAATAAAATCCAATTTAATTCCATTTTCAATTGAGAATCTAACAGCCTCTGTAAATGGTTCAGATGGATGAATAAGCATATAGTATTTATCAGAGGAGCTATTATCTCTATTTCCATAAAGAAGTGCTGTTATCTCTGGAAGTTTTGACACACAATTAATATAGCTCTCTTTTGCCCAAGATGGCAACTCTAAAGCAACTCTATCAGGTTTTATTAAAGTTAAAACATCTCTAACTAAATTTGAAAAAATAGTCCCTTGATGTAGAATAGGGAATATCCATAAGTTATCTTTTATTTTGAAGTGGTTTAGGGTCTCTATAGTATTCATAATTTAAATCCAAATCTCCTAATGAACTATTTTAAATATAAAAATAGTTAATTCAAGAGAAATTAATTTTAGTTTGTATTTTATTATTTTTTTTCTTTTAAATTTTACAAAAACTGTTTTTTTATTATCTTTGTTTTGTTAATTTTTCTAAAAGATAGAAAAAAAATAAAAATCATGTTACAATCAGATGTTTTATTTGGAGATTTTTATGAAAAAATATGTTTTAGCAATGTTTATTGTTCTATTTTCAATATCTTGCTCATCACCAAAAGTAGCAACCCAAAAGATGGAGTCAGAGGCACTTCCAAACGAAAAAGAGGTGGTAAATCCAGAACAGTTTAGTGATATTTTTAATGCGGTTGAGAAAAATAGTCTTCAGGGGGTTAAGTATTTTATAGAGGAGAAAAATATCTCTCCAAACATCCTCAAAAATGAAGAGCAAAAACAGAGTATTCTAATGGTAGCAACAAAAAGGGGAAATGGAGATATAATCTCCTATCTAATAGATCGAGGCGCCGATTTAAAACATCGTGATTGGCAAGGAAAAACTATTCTAATGTATGGAGTTATGAGTAAACAGATTGGAACTGTTAATGGATTTTTAAAAAGAGGAGCATCCATTTTTGAAAGTGATAATGGGGGAAACACACCTTTTATCTATGCAGTTATAAATCTAGACCTTCCAATGATTCAATTTCTTTTAGATAAAGGCTCTCAAGTTAATGGCGAAAATTTAAAGGGAGAAACATCTCTATTTTTTGCAACTCTTGGAGGCTCTATGAGTATAACAGAGTTTTTAATTCGTAATGGTGGAGATATAAAACATTTAAACAAAAACAGAGAAAATCTCATGTTTTATGTTACAACAGAAGATATTGCCTCATATTATTACCAAAAAGGATTAAATATTGAGCAAATAAATGTAAATAATGAAACTCCTGTTTTCTCTTCAATTGAGAAGGGATTAGAGCCGATTGTTGCATTTTTTTATCAAAAAAATGGAAATATGGAGCATAGAAATAGCTCTGAAGAGACTCCTATTTTATATGCAATGAGATTAAAACAGCTTGAGATTGTATCCTACCTTTATAGACATAATGCTAATATGAAAGTTATTAACTCAAAAGGGGAGGGATTAATTCATTTTGCTCCAAATTTAGATGGAGTTAAATTTGTTTATGAAAAAGGAGGAGATATTGGCAAACAGGATCTTCTTGGAAAAGATAAAGTGATGTATTTAGCTGAATCTGGAAAGTTAACTCTTGATGTGTTAAAATATTTTGTTCAACATGGTTATAATCTTAATGCAACAGATAATGATGAAAAATATATCATTATGTATCTTATAGATACAGGTGATTTGGAGCTTGTTAAATATTTTGTTCAACAAGGGGTAGATTTAAAAATAGAGCAAAATCTTTTAAAATACTCAAAAAAACAGCAACAAATTCATGAATACCTTAAAAAATATATTCATGAAGAGGATTATCAGTATAAAGGAAAATGAAATTGATTGAGTTTTTAAATGTTAAAATTGTATAAAAAAATAGATTTTAAATCTAATCCATTTTTTATAAAATTGATTTTTCCACTAATTTTTCTATTTATTTCTACAATCTATATATTTTTTCAAAATGGAGAGGCAACTTTCTCAATCTCTGAAAACAGAGAGGATTCTATATTTTCAGGAAAATTTAGCATTAAAAGTATCTCTATTGAGGAGTTAGATTCAATTCCAAAAATATCAAAAAAAGATGCAATTAATATATTTAAAAGTCAAAAAAATATCAATAGTTGGAATGACTTTAAAAAAATTAAAGGAATTTCAGATAAAAAAATAGAAATTTTAAAAACAAAAGTGATTTTACACTAATTTAAAAAAAATTTTCTCTTTTGTATTAAAATATTTTCTCTTTTATGTTAAAGTATCTTTGATTTTTACCTAAAAAGAGTAATAAACTTGACTTTATCAACCTTTTTTTTTATGATAACCATCATGCTTTGGTAGAGGTTTATATATGAGTGAAAAAATGAGAATATCACCAAAAAGCTTTCAATGCAGAGAGGTTTTATGGAGTGCATTTGAGGATATGGCAAAAGAGTATGGAGTTAGTGTTGATCACTTAATTAATTCTGCAATGCTTGAGTTTGCAAACTTTAGAAATTACATAGAGTTATCTCCAAGAAAAACCCCAAAATATACAATTGATTCAACATCAATGCTTCCAGATACATCATCTATTGATGATGTTCCATCACAAAAAAATCCTACTCAAACTCCAGAGGTTCCCAAAATTGAACCACAAAAAATAACACCTCCAACCCCAAAAACAACACCTCCAATTCCTCAAAAATCAGCAGGAACAAAACTTGTTGTCGAGTTTGATGGTGAAGTGATTAATGTTGATAAAGAGAAATTTATGATTGGTCGTGGTTCAAATGTTGATTTAAGATTGCCAGATCCATCTGTTTCTAGAAACCATGCAGTTGTCATTTTAAGAGATGGAACTTACTACATAAAAGATCTAGGCTCAACAAATGGGTTTGAGTTTCAGGGACAACGATATAATATTAGAAAAATATCACATAATGAAACATACTCAATTTGTAGTTTTGAATTTACATTTCGCTTTGTATAAAAATTTAGATGATTTCTATATTATATCTTTAATTCTTTAAAATATCTAATAATTTATTCATTATAAATTGTAGTCATCATTAAAATCAGATTATAAATAAAAAAAACCAATATTATAGCTTTATTTTCTGAAAAATCCTTGATTTTAAATTATATTTCTGTTATATTACCGAACTGTTGTGTGTTTGTTTCCTTGCTCATACAACAATTGATATGGGCTTTTATCCGTGAGGAGGCAGGAATGGCTTTCGAATTAAATCGTATTAATCGAGTTCGTGAATATGAGACAATCTATATTACGAAATCAGAATTAACAGAAGAACAAATGACTGAGTTGATGACTCAAATCGACCAAGTTATAACTGAAAACAGTGGAACAGTTCTTCGTTCTACATTGATGGGAAAACGTAAACTATTTTACGAAATAAAAGGGAATTTAAGAGGTTCTTATATTCATACAGTTTTCCTTGGTGATAATAAATTAGTTTCTGAGTTTGAAAGAAAACTTAGAATCAATGAGAATGTTCTTCGTTACCAAACATTAAAACAAATTGATAATGTTAAAGATGTTGAGGCAAGAAAAGCATACTATCACTCTCCTAAATTTGAGGAAGTTATATCTATTTTAACTAAACCTACAAAAGAAGTGAAGGATGATTATGACAAATTTAGACCCAAAGGAGTGTGAATATGGCAAAAAGAGTTAAAACAAAAAGAGATGACAGAAAACCACGTTTTCAACAGATGAAAAAGAAATTCTGCCGTTTCTGTGCAGATCCTTCTTATGAAATTGATTATAAAGATCCTCAAGTGTTAAAATATTTTTTAACAGAGGGTGGTAAAATTACACCACGTAGAATTTCTGGAAACTGCTCAAAACATCAGCGCAGACTCTCTCTTGCTGTTAAACAGGCAAGAATGGTTGCAATTTTACCTTTCACCATTAAAGGAAATTAATAGGAGGAGTTGTGGCTGTTGTAATTTTAAAAAAAGAGATGCCTAATCTTGGTAGTTTAGGTGAAGTAGTTAAAGTTAAAGATGGTTATGCAAGAAACTATCTACTTCCTTATGGGTTTGCAGTTGTTGCTAATCGTAAAAATACAAAAGAGATTGAACACGAAAAAAGAATGCTTGAAAAACAGATTAAAACTCTTGAAGATCAAGCATTAAAAGATAAAGCAAAACTTGAAAAAGTGAAGCTCTCTTTTGCACGTAAAGCAAGTAAAACTGGTAGACTCTTTGGTTCTGTTACAAACCGTGATATCGAAGCTGAACTTAAAGAGCAGGGAATTGAGGTAGACCGTAGAAATATTGAAGTGAGTTTGTTAAAAGAGCTTGGAGTTTTTCAGGTTCCAATTAAACTCTTTAAATCAATTCGTGCTTTAATAAAAGTTGAAGTTCTTGTAGAAGAGTTTGTTGATGAAGATGAGAATCTAACAACAACCTCTTCAGAATATATTGAAGAAACAGAAGAAGAGATAGAAGGGGAGGAATAATGGCTGTTACAATAAGACTTGCCAGAGGCGGAAGAAAAAAAGCACCTTTTTATAGCATTGTTGCTACAGATAGTAGAATGCCTAGAAATGGTCGTTTTTTAGAAAAATTAGGTTACTATAATCCAATTAGTAAAGAGCTTAGTATTAATCTTGACCGTTATAAATACTGGAAAAGTGTTGGTGCACAAGAATCAGAGGCTGTAGAAGTTCTGTATAAAAAAAAATCTGAATCTAAATAGAGTGGTTATTTAAAATTTTGGAGTAGAGGTGGAGATGAAAGAACTTATTAAAACGATTGCACAGGCTTTAGTTGATGACCCTTCTCAGGTTGTTGTAAACGAAATTGAAGGAGAACAAACTTCAATTATTGAGTTGAAAGTTGCCGAGAAAGACCGTGGAAAGGTTATTGGAAAACAGGGAAAAACTGCACGAGCTATGAGAACTATTCTTGTTGCCGCATCTACAAAACAAAACAAAAGAGTTGTTTTAGAAATTATAGAATAATGAGTGATTTTATTCCAATTGGTAAAATTGTTAAAACACATGGATTAAAAGGGGCCTTTAAAATGGCCCCTTTTGACCATGATACCACTTTTTTTAACTATACAAAGAAACTATTTATTGAGTTATCTGAAAATTTTAAAGAGTTTGAAATTGAATTTGTTCAAAATTTAGGAAAGTCTTTTGTTATAAAGTTAAAAGATATCAAATCAATTAGTGATGCTGAAAAATTACTATCATTTAATCTTTTTGTTTTAAAGTCAGATATTCCTATTGATGATGATGAGATTTTACTATCTGATATGATTGGCTATAAAGCCTATTTTGATGATAATTTAATTGGTATTATTGATGGATTTGCAGATTATGGTGCAGGTTTACTATATGTTATTGCCACTACTGATGGAGTATCATATTTTCTACCAGATCAAGATGAGTTTGTAAAAGAGACAAATTATCAAGAACACTATATTATATTTACAAATATTCAAGATTTTTTAAACTAATTTCAATTTTAAAATATTTTTTCTATTTGATAATAAAATAAATCAATTAAGTTTTTATTTTTTAGTGTTATCTAAATTTGAACTAAATTATTGTAATAAAGAGTAATATCATCCTCTGTTAGAATATCATTTTCAGCATCTGGAGACCAAATAATCTCAACAGCAATAAGATTATCTGATATTAATTGTGTTATCTGTTCTAAAACTGATTTATAATTTCTCCAACTATAATCATCTAAAATAGATATCTCATAATTTGCAAAAGTAACAATAATTGTAAAAACAATATACTCTTTAATCTCCATAAAATATGGTTTATTTCCCTCACTTAACATCTGTTTTGTTACACTTCTGCCTTTAAGTTTTTTAAATGTCTCTTGACTAAGCTTATCTGACTCTTCATATGTCAAATCTTCAAAAATCTCTTGTGCTTTTGATATCTCTTTAGTTTTTTGAGATAATGAAGCAAAAGCATATTTAATATAATCACTATTATTAATAAGAGTGTTTGAGGTTTCCTTAAGTAGTTTTTTTAAATCATCTGGATCATCAAAATCTAAAGGCTCTCCAATAGTTTTTAGCTCATCTCTTATATAATCTGCCGTTGAGTGAAGAGCAAACTGTATTTTTAGTGATTGATAACTCTCATCTGTTTGAGAACTATTTGTAGATTTTGAAGTACTATATGTGTTATAAGTAGTTTTTTTACTTTTTCTTCCTAGAAAATAGATTAAAAATCCAAATCCTCCAACAACTAAAACAAAGAAAATAATCAACTCAACTCTAAATGGTTTTTTATTATATTTATAATAGTATTTATTTAAAACTATCTCTGCAAATAGTATTGCAGATTTAACAAAATAGGAGTTTCCTCCATAATATATTTTTCTTGAATAGTTTGATTTTGATGATGATGAAGCAACATAATATTTTCCCGAAGAGCCTGAGTAAGAACCTCTACTTGAACTGTTTGATGAACTTTTTCTTGTGGATGAACTTCCTGAACTTCTTGTTGATGAGCTTGAGCTTCTGCTTGAACTTGATGAGCTTTTTCTTGAACTGAAAGAGCTTCCTCCCATCCTTCCACCACTTCTTTTGGCAATTAAAATTTCATCACTATTTTGTGAAAAAAAACTAAAATCTCTATCTCCAATAAGTGAAATAGTTATAAAAAAAGAGATTATAATAAAAAAAAATAGCCTCATCATATCTCCAAAATAGTTAATGATATAAGTTAGTTATAAAATATTATCCTCTATAAATCAATAACTATAATGATAGATTTTAATTTTTTTTTAATTTTTATTTAGTTGAAAAATTTAAAAGCTATTTTCCTGATTTGATAAGCTCTGTAAGTTTAGGAATTGCAGTAAAAGCATCTCCAACAAAGCCATAATCTGCAACTTCAAAAATTGGGGCTTCATCATCTTTATTTATTGCAACAATAACTTTTGAATCTTTCATTCCTGCAAGATGCTGAATTGCACCAGATATTGCAACAGCTATATATAGATTTGGAGCAACACTTTTTCCTGTTTGTCCAACCTGTAAATCATTTGTAGCATATCCAGAATCAACAGCAAGACGTGATGCTCCAATTGCACCAGCAAGAGCATCTGCAAGAGGTTCAAGAAGTGCATTAAAATTCTCTTTTGATTTTAGGCCTTTTCCACCAGAAACAATTGCCATTGCTTCTGTTAACTCTGGGCGAGTTGATTTATTCTCCTGAAGAGATATAAACTTAACATTTGGTGTTGATATTTTTGTTAGAGTAATTGATTCAATTGGAGAAATAGTAGTTTTTTCTGCAGGTGGATATGCTGAAACTCTAACACTTATTACTTTGTATGGTGTTGTAATCTCTGTTAATGCAACTGCTGCTCCTGCCCAAATTGGTCGTTTGAAAAGTAAGGAATCACCATCTTTTTCTGCTCCAATAATATCTGATGCCATTCCTGCATTAAGTTTCACTGCAACTCTTGGAAGAAAATCTTTTCCTGTTGTGGTTGATGTGGAAACAATATACTCATAATCATTTTTAACTACAACTTCATGAATTGCTTCTGCATAAGTTTTTGCAATAAAATTTTCAAATAATGGTGATGATGAGTATAAAACTCTCTTTGCACCATATTCAGATAACTCTTTAGCAACACTCTCAACACTACTACCTAAAATAATAATATCAAAAGAGAATCCCTCTTTTTTTGCAAAAGTTATAGCAGAGAGAGTTACTTTTTTTAACTGATTATCTCTCTGTTCAGCAACAATTAGTAATTTAGACATCTCTCCCCCTATAATACATTAGCTTCATTTTTAAGTTTGTCATATAACTCTTCAATAGAAGAGAGTTTTACTCCACCTTTTCTTTTAGGAGGTGAAACAAGTTTTCTAAAAATAACTTTCTGTTTTTGTGGTAGTGAGATATCTAAATCATCAAGTTCAATCTCTTTTAACTCTTTCTTTTTTGCTTTCATCATGTTTGGGATAGATGGATATCTTGGTTCATTAAGTCGTAAATCAACAGATATCAATGCAGGAGTTGAGAGTTGAAGAGTCTCAAAACCACCATCAACCTCTCTAACAACTCTTACTTCACTATTTAAATACTCTATTTTTGATACAAAAGTTGCCTGTGGTAAATCTAAATACTCTGCAATGAGTTGAGGAACTTGTGAAGAATCTCCATCAATTGACTGTTTTCCAAGCATGAAGATATCTGGTTTTTCTTCATTATAAATAGCCACTAATATTTTTGCAATTGAGTCAGAATCAAGAGTCTCACCATTTTCAACAACAACTCTTATTGCTCTATTTGCTCCCATTGCAAGTCCATGACGAATCTGTTCATCATACTCTTCATCTCCAATTGCAACAAGAACAACCTCTCCTTCACCATCCTCTTCAATTTTTTGAACAGCAGCTTCAATAGCAATCTCATCAAATGGATTTACAGCATAGTTAGCATCCTCTAAATCAACACCACTTCCATCATTTAAAACTTTTATTTTCATTTCAGGATCTGTAACCCTTTTACAAGTAACCAGAAATCTCATTATACCTCCTTTGTCATTATTCCATTAGTTATAAAATGGTTAATTTCATTAACAACCTGTTCTATCTCCTCTTGAGTCTGTTTACTCTTTTTTAAAACCCAAAAGAGACTAATTTGATCAAGTATCCCAAAAATCATCTTCCAAAGAAGAGATATATTAAGATCATCTCGAAATATCTTTTGGTTCTGTCCCTCAACAATAATACCTTTTAGAACTGCAAGATACTCCCGAAACTTTATGTTTGAGTAGTTTTTAATAAAACGTGTACTTTGTCTTAACTCAACAGTAAAAAGATTAGCAAGATAGTGATTCTCGCACAAAACAGAAAGGTGCGTTTTAATAAACTGTTTTAGTTGAGATATTGCTGAAGACTCTTTGCATATATCGCTCTCTAATATAGTATTAAAAAGAGTCATTTTCTCTTCAAATATAGCTATAAGTATATCCTCTTTTTTTTTGAAATATATATAAATAGTTCCATCAGCAACTCCTGCCTCTTTTGCAATGGCAGATATTTTTGATTGATTATAGCCCATTTTAGCAAAAATTCTAAGAGCTGCCTCTAAAATATGTTCTCTTTTTTGAACTTTAAGCTCCTCTCTACTACTTTTTATTTTTTCACCCATAAATCCTCATAATAGGAGTATATAAAATATGAATGAATCTTCACTCATATTTTAAAATAACAGCAATAATTAATATTGTCAAGAACTCTTTAAAGTAAAAATTTAATGATTGTTTTATTTATTTGATATTAATCAAAAAAAACTGATAGATTTTTATTTATAATAGATAAAATATCATTTGGATGGAGTTTACCATTAATCTCTATTTTATTTTTAATATTATATAACTCAAACTCTTTTTTATAAAGTTTTGAGTATGATGTTAGAAGCTCTTTTTTTTCATAGGCATCAAGAAAAACTCTATTTTTTGATATTCTTTCAAAAGCAGAATCACCATCAATATCTAAATATATAAGTAAATCTGGTTTAATTGCATATTTATTTATCTCTTTCACCCAATCAGTATCACCTGTAAAAAGCCCTTGATACACAAATGATGATAAATCATATCTATCAGAAATAACTGTTATCCCTTTTTCAAGATAAGGAGTAATCTCATTTTGAATATGGTCAACTCTATCTGCTGCAAAAAGAAGTGCAACAACTTTTGGATCAATTGGTTTATTTTGAGTTGTTACAAATCTACCATTTAAAATCTGCCTTATCATTAAACCAAGTGGTCCTGTTGTTGGCTCTGCTGTTCTATGAACAATAATACCTCTCTCTTTGAGAGTTTTTTCAATTAATTGAGCTTGAGTTGTTGTTCCAGAACCATCAACTCCCTCTAAAACGATAAACTTACCTTTCATAAAAATTTTACCTTTACAAAAAATCTAAAACTTAATCTTTACAATCATAATTAAAATATAACATATTTAAAATTTAAAAGGAATTAAAAAGGATAATCCGAAATAGATTTTTTTATAAATAAATAACAAAAACATAAATACTTTACTTTAACAATCTTTTG
>DYRY01000226.1 GCA_020718465.1 Anaeromyxobacter dehalogenans
ATGATGTAATCGAAAACGGTGGCTTCGATATTGTTATCGGAAATCCTCCGTATGTAGTAACAGAAGGTAATATTTATAACAATTATATTTCAAAAAATTGTAATGAGTTATACGCATATTTTTTTGAAAAATCCATTAAATTATTGCTGAAAGAAAAATCTATTATTTCTTTTATAACTGCTTCTTTATACATAAAAGGATTGAAATTTGAGTCATTAAGGACTTTTTTAGAAGAAAATGTTTATCTTATCAATTGTGAAATTAAAGGTGATAATATTTTTGAAAATGCAAAAATTCCAACATCAATATTTATTGGAAAAAAAAGTATTGAACAAAAAAATAATTGGACATTTAATAATATTTTTAATACAAATTCACTTACAACTAAAATAGAAAATAAATCATTAATTTTATCTAAAATATCCACAATTATGAGAGGTTTTGAAATAGGAAGAGATAAATTAATTAAAAACGAATTAATTAAAATAATTACAGGTTCAGATATAACAAAATGGTCTATAAAAAATATAAGTTACATTTCTCAGGATTTATTTGAAATTTATAAAAAAAATGATGATTATTTTAAAGGTGAAAGAATTTATATAAGAGAAACAGGAAGTGAAATAACAAGTATATATTTAAATGAAAATTTATATTGTACAAGAACTCTTTATTCTATAAAAATAAATGAAGAAGGAATTAAAACAAAATTTATAATTTCCCTAATAAATAGTAAATTGATACAATATTATTATAAATTAAAATTCAGAACAGAGACAGATTTATTTCCTAAAATCAGAATTGCACAAGTTAAGTTATTACCAATTAAAAAAATTTCCGAAGCAGAACAACTTCCTTTTGTTGAACTTGTAGAAAAAATTCTTGCAGAGAAAAAAAATAATCCAAATGCAAACACAACAGATTTAGAAAAACAAATTGACAAACTTGTTTATGAACTTTATGGATTAACTGAAGAAGAAAAAAAGATTGTTGAGGGAGAATAAAAACATGAATAATCTTTTTTGTTTTCAAAGTAAAAATCATAATAAAAAATATTCATAATTTTTATTGTTTTTAAAATAAAAGGTATAAATATTATAAACTGAATTTTTTTGAAGAAAAAATTTTGATGAGTTATAAATTATCTTTCTGAATCTCTTTTCTTAACTCCTCTTTCTCTTTTTCAAAAATATGATCTTTTGTTTTAAAATTATATAAACATGAAATGTATGTTGATAAAACAAAAGAGATTAAAGAGTGGATTGTATCAGATTTTTATCAAAATAACTGCAATCATTGCAATAGCTAAAACAATCCCCTTTTTTTTATCAAATGGCTCTTTTAGAAAAACTACTGCCATTAGAATTGATATCACCATTGAAACTGAGAATATTGCCTGAATTAATGATAAAGGACCTTTTGAAAATGCAGTTAATATTGAGTAATATCCAAAAAAGTTTAAAACCCCAATCAAAAAACCATATTTATCTGATGGAATAAACAGTTTTGTTTTCTCATTTTTAGATTTTTTTCTTAAAATAATTGAGATTAAAAATGTATAAATCATAACAAAAGAGTATGATATAAAAATATATGGCATTGTACTAACCTCATTAGAGGCCAATTTTCCTGTAAATATTGAAAATCCACTACCAATAGCAGATATAAAAGAGAAGGTAAGCCCTTTTTTTAAAGAGATAATCTCTCCTTTATCATTTTTTATTGCCCAAACAATAGCTCCAATTGCAATAAAAGATAAAACTATTCCTCCCCATTGAATTAAAGAGGGACGTTCTGATAAAACAGATATTGATAATGCAATAACAATAACATTATTGAACTTTTCAACAGGTAAAACATAAGATGTTGGGGCAAATTTAAGTGCATGCATCTGAAATATAGCAGCAACAGAGAAAAATGTTGCATTAAAAAAGGCATAAATAGTTGAAACACCCCAAAAATAGTCACCTTTTTGAAAAATAACAAATAGTAAAGATATAAAAACAACAATAATTGAGGAGCGATTTATAACTCTTATTGTTGATAGATTATGCTCTCCTGCTTTTTTATAAAGAAATGCAATAACACCATAAATCACTGTTGCAAGAAGAGCATAGAAAAACCATCCAAACATAAAGTTTACTCCTCTTCCTCAACAATTCCACCAACAAGATCATAATCACCAGAGTCTGTAATTTTAACTTTAACAATATCTCCAGCATTGGCTGTTCCATCATTAATATAAATAACTCCATCAACATCATAACCCTGTTTTTTATGCCTTCCAACAAGTAAAAGATCACTCTCTTCAGATAAACCATCAATAATAACATCAAGAGTTTGACCAACATACCCTTTCATTATTGAGTTGGATATCTTTTTTTGTAACCTCATTAGTTCACTCTGTCTTCTCTTTTTTATTTTTTGTGGGATTTGATTACTCATTTTTGCAGCCTCTGTATTCTCCTCTTTTGAGTAAGCAAAAACTCCAAGATGTTCAAATTTTGTCTCTTCAACAAAATCTAATAGTTTTTTAAAATCCTCCTCTGTTTCTCCTGGAAAACCAACAATAAAAGAGGCTCTAATGGCAGCTTGTGGAATTTTTTCTCTAATTTTTTGAATTAAAGAGTGAATTGTGTTTTCACGGTTAGCTCTAAACATCATTTTTAAAACATTATCACTAATATGTTGTAGTGGTAAATCTATATAAGGAACAATTTTTGGTTCAGAAGCAATTAAATCTATAAGTTGATCATCAAAACCTGTTGGATAGTTGTAAAAAAGTCTAATCCATTGGAGGTTTTCAACTTTTACTAACTCTTTTAAAAGCTCTACTAATGTTGGTTTTTCTGGTAAATCTTTTCCATAAGCAGTTAACTCTTGAGCAACCAAGTTAATCTCTTTAACTCCATTATTTTCAACAATATTTTGCACTTCATGAAGAATATTCTCTATAGTTCTTGATGTTTGAGCCCCTTTTATTTTAGGAATAATACAAAATGAACAACTATTTGAACAACCCTCTGCAATTTTTATATATGCAGTATGTGAAGGAAGAGTATTTACTCTTGGGGTATTCTCATTTTGAAGATAGTGTGGCTTTCCAAAAAAAGATTTTTTATTAGATTTTAAAAATGGAACAATCTCTTGAAATACCCCTGTTCCAATAAAATAATCAACCTCTGGTAACTCTTTTACAAGTTCCTCTTGATATAGTTGAGCCATACAACCTGTTACAACAACTTTTTTATTAGAACCCTCTTTTTTATGCTCAATCATCTCTAAAATTGTTTGAATAGACTCCTTTTTTGCATCTTGAATAAAGCCACAGGTATTTACAACCAAAATATCAGCCTCCTCTGGTTCTCCAACTATCTCATAGTTTGCCTCTATAAGATATCCAAGCATAATCTCTGAATCAACTCTATTTTTAGGGCAACCAAGTGTAACAAAAAAAACTTTTTCCATTATTCTCCATTAATTTTATATAAAAATTAAAAAACTACTCTTTTTTGTTTTACAAATAAAAAAATAAAAAATATTTTTTATTTACTATCAAAATAGCCTCATTAAAGTAAAGATTTTTATATATAAAATCAATAGAAAAGATTAAAAAGTGATTTATAATATATTAGACCTCTTGCATAACCTAAAAGAAGAGAAAAAAAAAGTTTTTTTTATAT
>DYRY01000227.1 GCA_020718465.1 Anaeromyxobacter dehalogenans
ATAAAAAAAACTCTTTTTTTCTCTTCTTTTAGGTTATGCAAGAGGTCTATTATTTGAATTGTGTGAATGTGAGTAATTTAAAATCATTACAGCAGTTTAAAATAATTTTAAAAATATAAAAACTCATAAAGAGGAAAAATCATAACTCTTTTCTTTTGAAAATATAAAAACTCATAAAGAGGAAAAATAGAATCCAAATAGTTGCAACAGTATACTCTTGTGTTGTTGTAGATATTTTTTCACCAATAAAAACATATTTTTCAAGAGGAAACTTTAGCAAATTCCAATTAGATTCCATTGGTAAAAACTCAACAAAATTTTTATATCCAAGGGCATGTTTTAAAATAACATATAGTATTGGCTCGATTATATATATCCAAAAAATCATTAATGCAATCACAATTCCTGATGATGATATTAAAAAAGATAAGAAAAAAGCAAATGATAAAATATGAATGAGATGCAACATATAAGTTGGAACATAGTGAATTGTTAAAAGTAAATCATTACTATTAGGAGAGTATTTAAACCCTAAAAAAAGTCCTAAAAATAGAATTAAGAGTGTTGCAACTGTTGCATATGATAGAAGAAGATAAAACTTGGAGAGCCAAAATTGCCCTCTACTCATACCATCAATAATATTTTGTCTTACAGTTCCATATCTAAACTCTCTTGTAATTGTTATAATTATTAAAAATGAGAGAAAAATAGATATAAATTTATAAAAATATGTGATATTTAACCAAACATCACTAAATTGAAAAACAGGCCAATTTGTTGGTGACAGTGGACCTGTATGAAGCATTCTATGCCTCTCAATAACTTTTAAAAATGAGTAATAAAATAGTGGAAGTGATATAAATGATAGTATCCAAAGTGTTGTTAAAACTTTAAAATATCTGGTTGGTTGCAGTTTTTTTAACTCAAATTTTATTAAATTCATAATTTTTCCAAAAATAGAAAATAAAAAAAACAAAAAATTTATACTTTTTAAAATTTATAAAAATAAAATATTATATAGTAAATTCATAAAACTCATTTTTTTCAGCTAAAATAGTTAAAAACTGCTCTTCAAGAGATTGCTTTTTTTGATTAAGATGGGTAACAACAACTCCATTTTCAACTAAAAAACTGTTTAATTGAAATATTGATATCTCTTTGGATGCTTTTACTATAAACCAACTCTCACTCTCCTCTATCTTTTGTATTAATGGATATTTAGATAGAGTGTTTTTTAAATCATCTCTATTGTTAGAGTCAATTTCAATTGTTATAGTATTTGAAAAATCATTATCAACAGAGCCTTTATAGATAAGTTCTCCCTTTTTTAGTATGCAAAATGAGTTACAAACTTTCTGAACTTCATCAAGTAGATGACTTGCTAATATTATTGTTTTTTTATCATTTGAGATATTTTTTATCAATTTTCTAATATCTGCAATCCCTTGTGGATCTAAACCATTTGTTGGCTCATCAAGAATTAAAACCTCTGGATTTGATAAAAGGGCTGATGCAATAGATAATCTCTGTTTCATTCCTAAAGAGTAAGTTCCAAATGGATCATTTTTCCTATCTAAAAGCTCAACAATCTCTAAAACTTTATCTATATTTTTTTTATCCACCCCCTTTATCATTGATGCAATCTCCAAATTCTTCTCACCACTCATATATGGATAAAATAGTGGTCTCTCTATTGTTGCACCAATTTTTTTTCTTAAAATATTTGAATCTCCCTGTTCAAACCAAGAGAAACTGCCACTTGTTGGAGATAAAACACCTAGAAGCATCCCCAATGTTGTTGATTTACCACTACCATTTGGACCCAATATTCCAAAAATCTCCCCTTTTTCAACAACTAAACTCAAACTATTAACAGCTAAAATTTTTTTAAACTGCTTCGTTAATCTATCTGTTTTTAAAACTATACTACCCATTAAATTTTCCACCTAAAACATTTGATACAATCTCACTTAAATCGGCACTATTAAAAGGTTTCTTAATAAAACCTTTTAATCCATCATTTAACATCTTCTTAATATCACCCTCCCTTGAAAAACCAGAGGAGAGAATAACTTTTATTTGAGAATTTATCTCTTTTAGTTTATAAAAACAATCCTCTCCACTCATTTTAGGCATTATCATATCTAAAATAACAAGAGATATAATATTTTTGTCTTTTTTATAGATATCAACTCCTTCAATGCCATCTATTGCAGTTATAACTTGATATCCCATATACTCTAACATAGCTTTTGCTGTTATTCTTATAATCTCTTCATCGTCAATAACAAGAATAACACCATTTCCTCTTTTTAATAAAGTGTTACTACTATTATAATCAACTGTTTTTTCAACAAGAGGAAAATATAGATGAAATGTTGTTCCTTTTTCCACTTCACTATAAACAGATATTGCCCCTTTATGCTGAACTATTGCTCCATAAACAGCTGCTAAACCTAAACCAGTTCCTTTTCCTTGTTCTTTAGTTGTAAAAAATGGATCAAATATCTTTTGTATATTCTCTTGTGGAATACCACAACCACTATCTTCAACCTCAATAAAAATATAGTCTCCCTCCACTAAATCAAAAGGAGTTGCATCACAAAATGGTTTCTCCAAATAGATTGCTCTTGTTGAAATAGTCAATTTTCCACCACTTTGCATTGCATGTGAAGCATTTATACCTAAATTCAAAAAAATATTCATTATTTGACTATTATCACCAATAATTGTGTAGTTTGTTGAGTTTAAAGATAGATTAATTGATATTTTTTTATCAATTGTTCTTTTTAAAATATCAATAGATCCCTCAATTGCCTTATGTAGATTTACAGGAATTGATTCAACTTTCCCTTTTCTTGAAAAAGCTAATAGCTTTGATACTAAATTAGAGGCATGTCCTCCTGCTTTGGTAATAATATCTAGATATTTTTTTTGATTTTCATTAATTCCACCTTCGAGCTCTAATAGTTCTGCTGCACCTAAAATTCCACCAAGCATATTATTAAAATCATGAGCAACTCCCCCAGATAATTGACCAATTGCATCCATTTTTTGTGCATGATGAAGTTGTTGTTGAAGTTTTTTCATCTCTGAAACATCAACAGATATACTTAATATAACATCTTTACCTAAATATTTAATAATGTATGCTGAAAAATATATATCTCTGATATCACCAGAGGTATTTTTTATTTTAGCAGCTTTGTTTTCAATAAAACCATATTTTATAATACTCTCTCTAACAAAATCATCACCATCTATTAAAATCATATCATTTAAATCATTTATATTTTTCCCTAAAATATCATTTGTAGGAATTTTTGTATTTTTTTCAAAAGAGGGATTTACTAACAGATAATTACCTGTATTAATATCATTTATTGTTATTGTAAAGGGGGCTTTTTCAAAAATAGTTTTAAAAACAACCTCCTTCTCTTCTGCCTCTTTTCTTAGATTATACTCTGTTGTAACATCTCTAAAAACTAAAACAACACCATTTATTTCACCTTCCCAATTTTTAATTGGAGCACCACTATCAGATATATGATATTTATCACCATTTTTTGATATAAGTTGAGTATGATTTGCTAAACCAACAACTGAACCTGTATCTAAAACTTTTTTTGCTGGATCTTCACAAATCTCTCCTGTTTCAGAGTTTATAATTTTAAAA
>DYRY01000228.1 GCA_020718465.1 Anaeromyxobacter dehalogenans
ACAATCTCTGTTGAACATATTCAAAAAGTTGTTTCAAAATTTTATGATGTAACAATTCCAGATCTTTTATCTGCAAAAAGACAAAAAAACATAACAACTCCTCGTCAAATTGCAATATTTTTAGCTAAAAAATTGACTGAAGAGACTTTAGAGAAAATTGGCTCTATATTTCAAAGAGACCACTCAACAATAATTAATAGTTTAAAAAAAATAGAGCAACTTATTGATAGTGATATTAAAGTTAGAAAAGATATAAAAGTGCTTGAAACTATGTTAAGTAATTAGTTGTATCTTTTTAATAAACTATTTTATTTACAGCTATTTGGTAGAATATATAGTTTTAATAGAAAATAGTAAAATTAAAAAAAATCTGTTAAATCACTATTTTTATTTTTCAGTCGATATATATTAATGGAGAGTATTATGAAGTTACAGTTAGGGAAAAAAATTTTTGAAAAAGTTATATCAAATTCACTTGGTTTTATTGATGAACACTCAATATCTGGGGTTTTTGATAATGTTTTAATTGAGGCTGTAAACCAAACTCAAATTGCTGTAACAGCAACAGATGCAAATGCACATACAGGAATAACATCAATAATGACAGCAGAATCTATTCAACAGGTTGAATCATTTCTTATTCATGCCAAAAAATTGGACTCTTTTTTACGTTCATTGGAGAGTGATAGAGTTGATTTCGAATCTGCTGATAAAGGTGTTGTTGCTTTAAAAGGTGGAAAATCTAAGTTTAAAATACCCGTTTCAAGTATTAGTGAATATGTTAATAGACCAGAGATAACTGGGACTCCTTTTGAAATAAATATTGGAAAACTCCTTTTTTTAATTAAAAAAACTTGGTTTGCAATCTCATCAGACCCAACAAGACATAAAATGAGAGGAGGTTTTTTAACTTATGACTCTGGAAAAATTATAATGGTATCAACTGATGGATTTCAGCTTGCATATGCAGAAATTCAAGAGGAAAGTGATTTATCATCTCTTTTTAAAAATGGTATTATGATTGCAAAAGAGGATTTAGATAGAATTAGAAAAATTCTTGAGACTTTTGATCCATCTGAAAATATTAAAATTACAATCATGGAGAACTCTTTATCACTTCATCTTTCAGATTCAAAAGAGGGAATTGCCTCAACAGTTTGGTTAAGACTTTTAGGGAGTGATTTTGTGTCATATAAAAGTATTTTTAGAGCTGAAGCATATAAAATTATTGGAAACAGAAAAGAGTTTCAAAAAGTTTTAAAAAGAGCCTCATTAACAACTGCAAAAGATGCACCTGTTCTTCGTTTTGATTTAGAACCAAACACAATATCTATTCAAAGCCAAGATGACTACTCATATAAATTCGATGAAAGTTTTGATGTTGCCTATAATGGAAAAAATATAACAATTGGTATCTCTGGAAAATTTTTATCTGATATGATTACAAGAGTGGATTCAGAGTATTTTGTTTTAGATGTGGAGTCTGAAAACTCCATTATTATGATATCATCTGATATGCCATCTGGAGAGAGAGAGTCTGATAGAGCCTACTTTTATATTCTTATGCCAATGGATATAAACTAAAATTTTGCATTTTGTATTAAAAATATGCAATAATAGCGTTGAATTATTTGTGGGGAGATTCATGCTCATATCTTGTCAAAGTTGCCAAACAAAATATAATATTAAAGATGATGTGATACCTCCACAGGGGGCACAGCTTAAATGTACCAAATGTGGAGCAATTATATTAGTAAAAAAAAGAGAGACAACTGTAGATTATACTGCTCATGTTGATGAAACACCTCAATTTTCTGATTTTGAAGATAGACCAACTGTTTTAGCTCTATCTGATTTAGGAATATCTGATAATTGGTGGGATGAGCAACAAAAACTACAGCAACAACAAAAAGGGGAAACTAAAAAGTTTAATCCAAATACAGAGGAGGAGAGTACTGCAATTCCAATCTCAAACTCATCTTCAAACTCAGGTATATTAAAACATGATAAAGAGAACTCAAAACTCTCAATATCACCCAATTTTCTCTCAAATACCTCTCAACAGGGACCCTCTTTTGATGAAATATTTCAAGATTTTGGTGATGAAGTTGAGAGTGAAAACGAAAAAACAGAGGATTTTGCTTCAACTTCAAATGTTAAAAAAGATGAAATTTTGGCTCAAAATAGTTTAGAAAAATCACCTCTTGATTCAATAATTAGTAGAATAAAATCAGAAACAGCTTCAAAACCTAATACAGTAACATCTAAACTTGACTCTATTTTAGATAAAAAAGATGAAAACTCTCCACTTGCAAAAACAAAAGAGACTGATTTAAGTTCTAAATTTAACTCAGCTTTGAGTAGTGCTAAAACAGAGAAATCGAATAACTCTCATGATTTAAAGTCGATTTTTAATAACGATGGGAATAAAACAGAATCAAAATTCCCTTTTCAAAATGATAAAAAAGCAGATGACTCTATTTTAAAAAATCACTCTAATTTTGAGGAATCTATTCAAGATAATTTATCAAGCAAACAGAATTCGATTTCTAATTCTATTGAAAATAAAGCAGAGAAAAATCTTTTTGAATCTAATATTTCTGAAAATAAAGCAGACTCTCTTCCTTTTAAATCCGATTTTGATGAGGATTTATCTATAAGTTATGAAGATGAACCAGAACTCTCTGTTGAACCTCAATTAGATGACAATCTCCACACAAAAAATAGTGAAGAGCAGATAAAACAACCAGTTTTAAATGAGCCAATCAAAACAGTCTCAAATAGTGGAATATTTAGACAACAAAACATTATTAATGATGATTCCGATACTATTGAGATTCCATTTTCAGAGATGGATAAGTTAAGAGCTGAAAGTGATTCAATAGATGCTCTTCCAGATGAGGAGATTGAACTTGAGGCAGAATTTGAGAGTGAATCTGATATGAATCTCTTAAAAAATGATTTAAAATCTACTTTCAGAGGAGATGACTTTGAGAGAAAAGAGAGTGAAAATTTAGAAAATATTACAGTTGATAAAAATAAACTCTATGTTAAAATTGAAAATGGTCCAACATACACTTTTGATGTTGAGGCTGATATTGTTGATTGGCTAAAAACAAGAGTTCAACTTAATGGTATTTCATACTCTCTTGATAATAATGAGTTCAAACCAATTTTATCTCATCCTCTTTTTAAGGAGTTATCAACTCAACAGGAGTCTGAAATTAGATCTAAATCTGGTATTGTTGATAGAAGAGAACTAAAACCCAAAAAAGAGAGCTCTATTTGGGGAATTGTTGCTGCTGTTCTATTTTTAATGCTTGTTTTAATGACTGTTTATGTTTTACATCTTGCAGAAGTTTTTCATATATCTGCACTTGAATCAATAACACCTGCAAGGAAAGTAGTTGTTAAAACGATAATAGGGGATAATGTTAAAGTTCAGCTTACAAAAAATAAAGTGAGTGATAAAACAGACACAACTGATAAAACAGACACAACTGATAAAACAGACACAACTGATAAAACAGACACAACTGATAAAACAGATACAACTGATAAAACAGACACAAGTGATAAAACAGATACAACTGATAAAACAGATACAACTGATAAAACAGATACAACTGATAAAACAGACACAACTGATAAAACAGACA
>DYRY01000053.1 GCA_020718465.1 Anaeromyxobacter dehalogenans
TAATCCAGTTCGTTTCATAATAACCTCCAATTTAACTTACTCATCTATTGACGTACTTTTTAAAAAAAAGTTTTTACTTTTTATTTTAGTTTTTTAATATAAAACATGAATTAATAAAGAGTTAAATATATTATTTATTTTTGTAGATTATGTTAAATATTTTAGAACTTATATAAATTAACATCAATTGTATTGACAAAATAAAATAAAGCATATTATCCTAAAATCTGTATATTGGGAAATGATATGGAGATAGTTACAAAAGCAAAAAAATTAGAGGAGATGATTCAAATAACTCCATTCATCTTTTTTAAATGCAGAAATGAACATCCAAGATGGCCTGTTGATTTTATCACAGACAACATATCCCTATTAGGCTATCATCCTGATGAATTTTACAGAGGACTTCTTTTAGATGATCTTATGTTTGAAGAGGATAAAGGGAGAGTTTCTAAAGAGATTATTGAGAATATTCACTCTGGGGTAGATCATTTTGTTTTAGAATATAGATTTTATCCCAAAAGAGGTGAACCAATTTGGGTTGAACATCATTTTCAAGTTGAGAGAGACTCTTTTGGAGAAGTCTCTATGTTTCATGGAGTTTTACATGATATTAATCCAAGAAAACAGGCTGAAATATCTCTTCAACAAAGTGAATTAAAGTATCAACTGCTTGTTAATAACTCATCAGTTGGTATTTTATATATTAAAAATAGTGGTGTAATTCTTGATGCAAATCCAACAATGATTACAATTTTAGGTTTAAAATCAATTGATGAGCTTTATAATGTGAATATTTTCGAGTCTCAATCACTTATTCAAAGCGGAATATCGGATGCCTTTAGATTATCATTAGAAACACATCAAACAAAAACATTTGAACATCCATATGCCTCTAAATGGGGAAAACAGATTTTTTTAAGCTATACTATTATTCCAATTTACTCAAAAAATAATGATTTCTTGGGTGCTGAGGCAATTGTTGAGGATATTACAAGAAGAAAATTGGCTGAAAATCAGATTCAACAATCAAGAGATTATCTTGATAAAATTATAAATGCAATTCCAGATCCTATTTTTGTTAAAAATAGAGAGCATAAATGGGTTTTACTAAATGATGCTTTTTGTAATTTTATAGGTTACTCAAGAGAGATGCTTTTAGGTAAGGGGGATGTTGATTTTTTTCTATCAGAAGAGGTTGATATTTTTGTTACAAATGATAACTCTGTTTTTGAAACTGGTAATGAAAATCTTAATGAAGAGAAAATAACCGATTTTCATAAGAACATTCACTATATTTTAACAAAAAAAACCCTCTATATTGACCCACATAATGGTGAAAAACTCTTAGTAGGAGTGATTAGAGATATCACAAAAAGAAAAAAAATAGAGGAGGAGCTCATTAAAAATGAGCGACTTTTGACAAAAGTTACAGAATCTGCTCATGATGTGATTGTTTTGGCTGACTCAAAAAACCGAATTATCTACTCAAATCAGACAATTGAGAGAGTTTTTGGCTATAATTCAGATGAAATACTTAACAAAACTATTTTTGATTTACTCCCTTTTTATGATTTTACAACACTTAATAATACTCCTAAAAGTTACAAATCAGAAGGGATTAAGAAAGGTGGAAAAAAATTTCCTGTTGAGATAACTTGGTCTGCTGTTGTTTTTGATGAACAACCACACTATCTTGGAATGATAAGAGATAGAACTGAGAAAGTAAAATTAGAACAGATGCTTGAGAAAGAGTTAGAAAAACTTAAAAGACTTCTTGAACTTGATAGTTTTTTACTAAATATTAATGAACTTGATTTAATTATTGATACTGTTTTAGTAACAATAACTGCAGGAAGTGGTTTTCGATTTAATAGAGGTTTTATTCTATTAGAAGATCTTCCATCAAAATTTTTAAAAGGTGTATCTGCAATAGGTCCTGCAGATCCTGGAGAGGCCGGTAGAATTTACCATAATATAGCATCTCAAAATCTTACACTTGCAGATTTAATACAAAATCATCATGAAAATAGAGATGTTTATGATCAACGTGTTAAAGATTTAGTTAAAAAAATCTACATAAATCCTAAAGATGATAAATTTTTTAACACAATTTTCCAAAATAAAAAGATTATTGAGACTAAAAAAGATAACCTTTATCCTGATAGTTATATCATCTCTCTTTTGAATAATGATGATTTAATTTTTATACCACTAATTATTAATGATGGTGTAATTGGTATAATTATTGTTGATAACTATATAACAAGACGCTCAATACCAGATGAGGATTTAGAGTTACTACAACTTTATGCAAATAGGGTTGCATCTGCTGTTCAAAAAGCAAAACTTCACAATGCTCTTAATTTAGAAATTAGCAAAACAAAAGAGGCAAATATTCAGATAACACAAATTAATAATCGCCTTATTCAAACAGAAAAAATGGCAGCTATGGGTGAGATTACATCAGAGATTGCACATGAAATAAGAAATCCACTTGTATCAATTGGTGGTTTTGCAAGAGCTTTGGCAAGATCTATAGATCCAGAGGATAAAAATAGAGAGCTACTTAACATTATCATTGATGAGAGTCAAAGGCTTGAGAATATTTTAAGTAATGTTTTAAGTTATGCTAGGGGAAATAGGGTTATTGCAGAAAATCGCTCAATAACAGAGGCAATAAATCAGGCAATAAAACTTCTTGAGTATCATAAACAGGAGAAAAATTTAGATCTTATATGTAATTTTGAGGAATCATTTCTACAAGATTATGATTATGAGAAAATGATTCAAGTATTTTTTAACTTAATAAAAAATGCTATGCAGGCATCAGAAAAAGATGGTAAAATTGAGGTTTCTGTTCAAAAAATTCATCAACGTGCAGTTATTCGCATAAAAGATTATGGTTCAGGAATAAAACCAGAACATCTTGATTCAATTTTTAATCCATTTTTTACAACAAAATCACAAGGAATTGGACTTGGTTTAAGTATTGTAAAGCAGATTATTAATAATCATGGTGGTGAGATTAATTTTATAACAGAGGAGGGACAAGGGACAGAGTTTATTATAACAATGTCACTTATCAACAATTTTAGCTAGAGAGTTTACATAAAATTCTCTAAATATTTGAAAAAAAATTGGTTATTGATTGTATAATATTGGGGTTGTATTTTAGGAGGAAGTTATGAAATCTAAAATTTTAATTGCAGATGATGAGAGAAATATCCGTTTACTATATAAAACGGAGTTTGAGCATGAGGGATATGAGGTTGAGGTTGTAGAGAGTGGAATGGAGTGTTTGAAAAAAATTGAGACATTTAAACCAGATTTAGTAATACTTGATATTAGAATGCCAGGAATTGATGGTCTTGAGACTCTTAATCAAATTTTAGGAAAAAATAATGTTCTTCCTGTAATTATTAACTCTGCATATTCTGCATATAAAGATAATTTTATGAGTTGGTCTGCAGATGCCTATATTGTTAAATCATCTGATTTAACTGAATTAAAAGGGAAAGTAAAAGAGTTACTAAATGAATCTAACTAAAATTTTTATTTTATTTTTCAGAAAAAAATAGATAGCTCTTATTTTTTAGATTTTATTTTTCAGAAAAAAATAGATTTTTTTTTATTTTATGATTTTTAATTTTTAAAAGCTTTAATGTTTTTTTTATCTTTTAGAAAGGATTAGTATGTATGATAAGTATCAGATTGCAAGAAATAGTGTTTTAACACTTTTACTTGCTGGTGGTTCAGGAACAAGGCTTTTTCCTTTAACACAAGTAAGGTCAAAACCATCAGTTCCATTTGCGGGAAAATACAGGATTATTGATTTTACTTTATCAAACTGTATCAACTCAAATTTACGTAGAATTTATGTTTTTACACAGTATAAAAGCCAGTCATTAACGGAGCATTTAATGGATGGTTGGAATTTTTTATCAACTGAGTTGGAGGAGTTTATCTCTGTTGTTCCACCACAACTAAGATTATCAAATAAGTGGTATCAAGGAACAGCAGATGCTATTTTTCAGAACCTAAATCTTCTTGATGTTAGAAGACCAGAGTATGTTTTAATTGTATCTGCTGACCATATTTATCGTATGGATTATATGAGAATGTTACATTATCATATTGAAAAAGGGGCTGATTTAACTATTGCTGCTCTTGAGGTTCCAAAAGAGGAGGCAACTGATTTTGGTGTTATGGGAACAGATGCAAGTGGTGCAATTCGTGAATTTCAGGAAAAACCACAAAACCCAAAAACAATTCCAGGAAAACCAGATACCTCTTTTGCTAGTATGGGGATATATATTTTTAAAACAGAGGCTCTTATTAAAGCTGTTGTTAAAGATGCAAAACTTGAAACAAGTCATGATTTTGGTAAAAATGTTATACCATCAATGTTAGAGGATGGATATAATCTATTTGCCTACTCTTATGTTTCAGATCCTGTTGGAAAAGGTTATTGGAGAGATGTAGGGACACTTGATAGCTATTTCCAAGCCTCAATGGATTCTCTTGATGATGTTTTTCCATTAGAAAATCCATATTGGCCTATTCATACTTTTAATAGTTTGGGAGTTCCAAGTAAAATTGCCTCTAATAAAAACAAAGATGGCTCTATAAATATAATTTCTGATAGTATGATTTCTCACAGTTGCAATATAAAAGCAAAAAAACTCTATCGTTCAATTTTATCAAATGGGGTAAAAATTGAGGAGGGAGCAGAGGTTGAGAACTCTATTATTTTTGAAAATGTAATAATTGGTAAAGAGGCAAGAGTAAGAAATGTTATTATTGATAAAAATGTTGTAATTGAGCCAGGAGTTCAAATTGGTTACAATTTAGAAGAGGACAAAAAACGTTTTGTTGTCTCTGATGATGGCCTTATTATTATTCCTAAAAATCAGATTGTTGGTCATGCTTAATTGCTCTTGTTCACAAGGTTCAAAATTATTTTAAAAACCAAATCTATTAATGCTATTATAAATAATTTTAATTCTTTATTTTTTCTTAATTAAATAACCATAAAAAACTGAGTTTTCTATTCTTATAATAAAATTTACAAAAAATGACTACTGTTTATAATTTAGATGGAGATATCAGTTTTTGGGATGTTTCAAATATTGAAAATATGAGTGAAATGTTTTATAAAGCAGAATCTTTCAATCAAAATCTATCAAATTGGAATGTAGATAATGTTTCAATTTGTGATAATTTTAGTACAAATGCAATAAATTGGCAGAAAGGAAAACCTATTTTTAAAAAATGTAATCCATTTTAAAAAACCTCTTTTCCAATCTGAAGCATCATTTTTCTCCACTCTTGTTGAATTACATCTTGAGATTTTCCCTCTTTTTGCAAAATCTGAACTTTTGAAAAAGTTGAAGGAAAAAGTTTTCTTAATTTTACCATATCAACATCTCTCCAGTTACTATAATATCTACCATGAGTAGTTTTTTGAGTTCTCAAATCAGTAATTTGCTGTGTTCCCAAAATCTTTTCACAAATGCTTTTAATGTTTTATAAAAAAAATATGATATATAGATTTCCAAGAAAACCTAAAATAAGAGTTATAGTGATTAGATATAGATTATTTAGAAAAAAAATAGTTGATATAGATATCATTAAATTCATTAAAATGAGTGATTTGATTTTTGATTTTTTAGTGAATTTTCCATTTAGTATAAAATTTTCTAAATAGTTTTTTATAAATTTGTTATTTAAAAACCAATTATACAGTTTTTTAGATCCTTTTAAATAGAACCAAGAGGTTAATAACAGAAAGGGAGTTGTTGGTAAGCCAGGAATAAAAACTCCTACCAAACCTAAAATCAGTGAAATTGTACCTAAAATTATAAAAACAGTTTTCATTTACCAATAATAAAAAAGCAGACAAAAGTCTGCTTTTTTATAGAAAACAAAAGTATTGTAGCGTAAATATTAACGTTTTGAAAATTGGAAGCGTTTACGAGCTTTTGGACGACCTGGTTTTTTACGCTCAACCTCTCTTGGGTCACGAGTAATAAATCCAGCTTTTTTTAAAGTTGAACGCAATCCATTATTAAAAACAAGTAATGCACGTGTGATAGCATGTTTAATAGCATCTGCTTGACCTGTTAAACCACCACCTCTTACATTAACTGTAATATCAAAACTTTTTTCGTTTTGTGTTAAAGCCAAAGGTTGTTTAAGAATTAAAATTGATGTATCTCTCACGAAGTAAGTTTTTAAATCGCGACCATTAACCTCAATTTTTCCAGTCCCTTTGGACATAATAATACGAGCTACTGATGTTTTTCTTTTTCCTGTTCCCAACCATCTTTCAGTCATGTCATCTCCCTAGTTACTTTTTAATTCATATTGAAGCGGTTGTTGCGCAACATGAGGATGTTCACTGGTTGCATAAACTTTTAACTTTGTTAACATCGCACTAGATAACTTGTTTTTTGGCATCATACCTTTTACAGCGATTTTTACAAGCATGTCGGGATGTTTTTGAAGAAGCTCTTTAGCGGTATATGTTTTCATGTGTCCAACATATTTGCTGTGGAAAAAATAATTTTTATCGCTCCATTTTTTTCCAGTCAGCCTAATTTTGTCTGCATTTAATGCAATAACAAAATCACCTGTATCAACATGAGGCGTATATTCTGGTTTATTCTTTCCTCTCAAAATATTTGCAATTTCAACAGCAGCACGCCCAAGAACTTTACCTGATAAATCAACAACATACCACTTTGGTGATGTAGTCTCTTTTTTTGCACTAAAGGTTTTCATGGGTCTCCTAAAAACTAACACAAGGCTTCATATTATACATGAATGGTATATATTGTCAAGCATTTTATTTCAATCTTTTTTAAAAACTATTTTACAGTTTTTTTCTATCTGTGGGTTAAAACCCACAGTTCATTTACTGTTTTTTATTAGCTTTTTTGAATATTTTTAAAAAGGTTACCTGATTTTATTGAAAAAGCAAAACTTTTAATCTATACTGTAATAGATTTTTTAATTTATTATTGGGAATTCAATGTTTAATCTATTTTGTAACTTTTTAAGAAATAAAAATTCAGTTTTCTTTTTCTCATTTATAACTGTTTTAGTTTTTTTAATGGAGTTTTCTCTTTTAGCTCAAGAGAGTAACCAAAAATTAGAGTATAAAATATATTTTTCATCAAAAGAGATTGGAACGGAGATAATTTTATTTGATATACCAATTTTAAAAACAGAAAAAACTTCTAATTTAAAAACAGAAAAATATGGTTTTATAGATTTTAAAAATATAGCTCAATCAAAAGTAACACTTAAAGACCCAGACACAAACGAGACTCATAATTTAAAATATATTTTTAACAACTCAAAATTGAGTATTATTCAAGATGATACAACAGATGAGAGAGTAGTAGATAAAATTTTCCCTATCGAACCACCCATAACACTATTTTTATATAAAATTTTATCATTAAACAGTGAAAAAATAGAGGTTTTTCTGCCAAGTACCCAAAATATTTTTAATGCTATAATGCAAAATAGTGGAGTTCAAAAAGTTTTTTTTAGAAAAAAAGAGATATTCTTAAAAAAACATTTTTTGGTCTTTGACCAAACAGGAGTTGAGATTTTTACTGATATGGATGGAAAAATAGTTTTAACAAACTCCCCAAATCTCTCTCTTAGAACAGAGTATATAGGAGACTCAATAAAGCCATATTCAGATTTAAAAGAGCTTTTACCCCCCTCAAAAATATTGAAAAAAACAGATAAAATTATAGTAAACTCTATTGAGTTTCCAATAAATATATACTCTCCTAAAAAAACAAGATCTTTAACAAATATTCTCTTGATTCATGATTTTAATGATGAAACTAACCATTTTTATGAAAAATTAGCCTCAATATTGGGCGAAAAATGTGGAAACATTATTTTTCCTATTGTAGATGTTGAAAAACTGAAATCCTTTAATGATAAATATGAGATTTATAAAAAAGTTCTCAAAAAGTATAAAAATATTCATATTATCTCTCTTGGAGAGGGCTCAATAATCTCTTATAGACTAAAAAAAGAGTTTAAAAATAAAATAAAATCTATAACTCTCTTAAATCCGCTCTACTTTAACTACTTTGAGATACTTACTCAACAAGCAGATTTTTCAGCATTACAAGAGAATAGAAAAATTGCTTTAAAAACTGCACTTAAAGAGTTCGATAAAGTTGTTAAAAGTGATGAAAAACAAACAATTTTTAACAATAAAAAAATCTCAACAAAATATTTTAGTGAGCTTTTTAAGGAGGATGCAAAAAATTATATTGATATTTTAAAAGGTGATATTGCCATATTTACTGGAAAATATGATAGTGATTTTGAAACTAAAAATGGTTGGTATCTATACTCTTTTATTGAAAAAAATAGTGATACAAAAGTTATTTATAAAGAGATTGATGAGAGTAATCATCATTTTTTTAAAGTTCCATATAAAAGTTACGCTTTTGATTTTCAAAATGAGGGTGAAATTAATAAAATATTTATTAAAGAGTTAACTAAATTTTTAAGAAAAGTAACAAAATAGTTTATAGATATTTGATTTTTGTTAAAAAAAAGAAAAAATATTTTAGAGTTTTTGTTTCGAAAAATATATTACATGTTTTTAAGATTGTAATTAATTGGAATAGAGAAATCCCAATTATCCACATTAAGAATCTCTGGAATTGCAGAGAATTTACCAATTTTATTAATTAATTCAATAGCACTTTTATCAAGAATCTCCTCTCCAGAGCTTTTTTTTAAAGTGATATTTTCTACTTTACCACTTTTTAAAATTGTAAAAGAGAGCCAAACAATCCCCTCTTTTCTTAATCGTTGAGCTTTTTTTGGATAGAATCTATTTTTTTGTATTTCAAAATGAATCGCAGAGATGTAACTATTTTTAATATTTAAAATATCAATTGAGTTATTTTTACTAATTTTTTCATCTATTTCACTTTTATTTTGAAGTTGAAAGTGTTCTGATTTTTCTGATTTTTTTAAAGCCTCTTCGTTTTCATTTTTTATTTCAGAATTTATAAAAGCCCCCTCTTGGGCGGGGGTTTGGGGGTGGGTTTTGTTACTATCTTTAGAAATAGGAGTAGTTTTTAATTTTTTTATTATCTTTTTTTTAGGTAATTCTGTAATTTTTTTATTAACAATCTCTGTATTTTTCTTAGTTTCAACTATATTTTCATTATTTTCATTTAAAATCTCCTTATTTTCTTTTATATGGGAGAGTGTTATCTCTATTTTTTCTAAATCTTTTTCATTTTTTTTTAACTCTTTTTTTACTGGAATTAATAAAATAGAACCATGCAGAGCTGTAATTGATAATAATATTAAAAAAAAATTTAAATTAAATAATTTTATCACTTAATATATTCCAAAATAGTTGGAGTTTTATTATATTACATTTAAAACTCTTTTCAACAAAAATAGATTAGTTAAAAAATTAATTTTAGTAGTTAATTTTTAGTTTATCAATATGTTGACAATTAAAAATATTCTATGTTATCATCTTTTATATTTAGGGGTTATTGGATGGCACCAAATCATTCTCCTTTTGAGGGTTTTTCAGCAACTATAACAGGGATATCCCTTTTTGACTATATGCAACTAATAATGATGACTCATAAAAATAAAATTATTGAGATTAGAAGCGGAAAACATTTAGGTGTAATTCAAATTCAAAATGGAAAAGTTGTTTTTGCAAAATCATCTGATGGAAAAACAGGAAAAGAGTCATTTTTTGAGATGATGTCTTGGGAAAATGGAACATTTAAAGAGATTCATTTTGAGAAAAATCTAAATAAAAATGTTATGGATTTAGGCAATCTTCTTCTTGAAGCAGCTGAATATATTGACCACAAAAAATTTAATGAGAAACAAAATAGTAAAAGAGACATAGTTGAAGATGCTTTTGAAACACCAAAAGAGTTTGGTGAAAGTTTAGATTTTGACTTAATCAAACCAGAGGCAACAAGTCTTGATGGTCTTGACAAAGAGGATTAGTTGCTTTGTTTGTAACTCTTCTTTTCACTCTATTTTTTGAAGTCTCAACAATTTTTTCAGAAATTTCAAATTTATATGTTGAAAAAAAGTATTCAGATATTTTAGAAAAAATAGAGTTAACTTTTGAGAATAGAGAGTTAGTATTAAAAAAGGCTCAACTTTTAACAGAACTTCTTTTACAATATAGAAAAGTATCAGATAAAATTAACTCAAATCCAACTAGATTTTTTATCAAATTAACAAAATTAGATTGTGATTACACACTAAAAGAGAGAATATTTTATGAATTAGCTCAATACTACAAAGAGAAGGGAGTCTCTCATTACTACTCTGCTGTTTTTTGGTACAAAAAAATTGTTGAAAATAATCAACATAAAACTCTATTAGGTGATGATGCTTACTGGAATCTATTTTTAATATATAAAGAGATTGGAGCCTATAATAATGCTTTGTCAATGCTTCTGGAGATTATAAATACAGAGGAGTCATCATATCTTATTGGAAGTTACAATCTATATCAATTTTATGATGCTTTTATTGAGAAGGCAAATATAGAGTTTTTAATGGGAGATAAAAAAAAAGCTAAATCAACTCTAAAATACTATATCAAAAACTATCCAAACACAGATACAACAAAAAAAGCTATTGAGCTTCTAAAAAGTTATGAAAAATAAGATTTTTAATATTTATTTTTCATAAGAATCTTTTAAAACAAAAAAAATAGAAACTTATCTTTTTTAAACAAAAAAATAGAGCTTTTAAAGTCCTCCTTTATTTAGTTTTGTAAACTCATCATCTAAAAGATCAATCCGTTTTTTTGCCAAATCATACTCTTGTAGAAGTTGTTCATACTTTTTTTTAAGCTCTCTATAATCATTTTGTATTTTCATTAGCATCTCATCGCTTTGAGATGGTGGATTTTGAAAAACTCTCCCTTGAACTTTTTGATTAAGTGTATCTAATTTCTCCTCAAGGCTCTCTTTCTCTTTTATTAAAAACTCACGACCTGTTTTTAAGGCAAAAACACTATCACTATGAGCATCAACATAATCCTGTATTGTTGATTTTACAGCATCTTTCTCCTGAATTTTTTGAGATATAAGAATAGATAAACTTTTATCCTCTGGGGATTCAAGTTGCAAATTCTGAAGCTCCTCTAACTCTTTATCTTTTGTCTCTATAATGGATGTTAGATAGAGTAAATACTGCTTTACTTTCTCCTCATCTACCATTTTTTGATTAATATATATCTGTTTTTTTTGCATAAAATATAGATATATATTTACCCCTAAAAAAATTATTAATATTAATGTTATTAATTGATAGTTCATTTTTAATATAAAAATCCATAGAATACAATTTAAAAAATATAGATAAAACTTTGCTTTTAAATTATTTATTTAGTACAAAAGCAATAAAATAACTAATGATATCTCTTATTTTGGTTTATAAAAATATAATCTTTTATTTTCAAATAAAAAATTGAACTTATTCTATAATAAATTAGTTAAAAAGTAAATTTATAACTAATTAAGCTTTATAAAAAACCTCTAATTTCTCTTTTAACAACTTTTTTTTTAGTGGTTTTGTTAAAAAATCATTCATACCACTATCTAAACATCTATATCTCTCTTATTTAAAAGCTCCCGCAGTTAAAGCAATAATATAGGATTTTTTTCTATTTCTAGAGTTTTCAAACTCTCTAATTTTAATAGTTGCCTCTAAACCATCAAGATAAGGCATATGATAATCAATAATCACAACATCAAAATCTCCAGCATTTTCAATCATTTTTAGAGCTGTTGCTCCATTATCAGATTCAAAAACATCAATATTCCAACCTAAACTCTATTGAGTATTTCTCAATTTCACCATTAAGATATTTTTGAAGATAACTATCTATTTTTTCAATATCATCCTCATAAATCTCAGAAATTGAATTACTTGAAAAGGGAAAACAGCTTTTTCCATCAGAAAACATCTGATATTGGTATATAACTCCTGGAATTTGATTTGATAATTTTTTTAATAAAATATCTTGTTATAGATTTTCAAAAAAGATATTAACATCTAAAAAAACATAATCAATTCAAATTCATAATAACTCCAAATATTTTTTGGATTTAATAGAATTTTATACAAGTATTATCGGAAATTCTAATTTAGATTTTAATAAAAAAATTATATAGTTTTAAAAATTAATTTTTTAGTAAATCAAAAAGAGGTAAAAAATTAAATATTTTAATTATATAAAAAATATTATTATAAAATATTATAAATTATTATGAAAAAATATCCTGTTTTCTAAAAAAAATCATTATTAAATAAAACAAAAAATAGATTTTTAACTTAAAAATATTGATTTTTTACCAAAGAAAAATGTTGATAACTTTGTTCCTTTAATGTTCCTTTAATGTTCCTTTAATGTTGATAACTTTTTAAAAGCCCAATTTTTTGAGTTATCAACAAGTTATCAACACTAAATAAACAACTTATCAACAGAGTTATCCACAAAAAAAAACGATGTAAATACCTATTTTCAGAGGCTTTTTCGAGTTATCCACAAAAAATGGCTCCCTTTATTATTATTAATAAAGAAAAAAGAGGAAAAAATAAAAAAAATCATCATCATAAAATATATGAGAGAAAAAAAATTTTCTTTTTTTCTTTTTTTTTTCATTTAAAGGGGTCAAAATAGATTTTGACCCGAAAAAGAGAAACTTATAATAAATATAACGAAAATTAAACAAATTACTTGAATTTTATTTAAAAGAAATTATATTGATAAAATCAAAAATCTATATTTTTAGATTTTAGTTTATATTTTTTGAATTTTGATATATATTTTTATTTTTCTTTAATATTAACTTTAGAGGTTCTTTATGAAAAAAGTTTTTTACCTTTTTATTTTGCTATCTCTGTTTTTTTCAGTTGAGATGTTTGCTCAAAATTTTCCCCAAATATTTACAACTCAAACAGAGTGTTTACCAATTGATTCTGTAGCCTCAGATGGTGGACTATTTGAAAAAGGTCTTTTTTTAGCTTTTATTTTTGTTTTTGTGGGTGGATTTTTAACTAGTTTAACCCCTTGTGCTTTTCCAATAATTTTAATATCAATTCCTGCTTTAACAAAAGAGGGGGGTGGAAAAGCTCATAAATTTCTCCTTTCACTCATTTATGTTTTAGGAATTGCAACAATGTACTCTCTTTTAGGAGTTGTAACAGCCTCAACAGGTAAAGCTTTTGGAATGTTTATGCAGAATCCAATTGTTGTTGGAGTTTTTGTTATATTCTTTATTGCAATGGGTTTATCCTCTCTTGGAGCTTTTATTATTCAACTTCCATCTGGTATGATGGTAAAAATGAATAATCTAACAGGTGGAACTGGTTATGTAAAAGCATTTTTTTCAGGACTATTTTTAGGAGTTCTTGCTGCTCCATGTGTTGGACCTGTTCTAGCAGGTGTTTTAGCATATATTGCTCAAACAGGTAATATTCTATTGGGTTTTCTTCTATTAACAACATTTGCCTTTGGAATGGGTGTTTTAATCCTTATTATTGGTACATTTAGTCCAAATTGGAGATCTGGTGCTTGGATGACAAAAATAAATACCATTTTTGGAATTTTACTTTTTGCAGTTGCACTATATTTTTTAAAAGATATCTCCTCTATAATTCTAACTCCATTTAATAAGCTTTACCAATATAACAACTATCTTTTTATTGGAGTTACTGCCACTTTTTTCATTGTTGGCACATTATTAAAAACATTCTCTTATGAAGAGATGTTTCTTTTACAATTTAAAGAGAAAATTAAAAAAGTTATTGGTGCCATACTTATAGCTCTTTCAATATTTATGTTTGCAGGTATGTTTCTTTTTATTCAGGGAAAATCGAAAGTGAATTGGTTATACTCTGAAAAACCTGCTATTGAAAAAGCAATTAAAGAGGGAAAACCTATAATGATAGACTTTGGAGCAAAATGGTGTGCTGCTTGTAAAGAGCTTGAGAAATACACATATAATAATGAGTCTATTTCTGAATATCTCAATGATAACTTTATTTCAGTCTATATTGACTGTACAGAGACCGAAGACTCTCCAGAGTGTGTTTATGCCAATGATAAGTATAATGTTCAATATCAACTACCTACAGTTGTTTTTATAGAGTCTTGTGGTCGTTTAAGAGATGATTTAACTCTAAAAGGTTTTGAAAAAGCTGATGAATTTATTAAAAGATTAAAAAAAATCAAATAATATAATCTTCCCAATATATCCAAATAACAAAAAAATATAAATTATTGTAGTTTTTTATAAAAAGTTATCAACAAAGTTATCAACATTTTAAAAATATAACTTGACAATATGGCAAAATTACCATATATAAATATAGTTACTTTTGATTATTTTCTAAATTCAAAAGTAATACCATTTTAAAAAACAATTTCTAGATGTTATATTTTTTTACATTAAAATTTTGTTTGTTTTTTTTTAATTATTAAAAAAGGTTGATTATGGATTTTAAAAAATTGGCTGATGTTCATAAAGCATTAGCAAATGAATCAAGATTAAAAATTGTGTACAAACTTTATGAAAAAGAGTGTTCTGTAACAGAATTAACAGATTATGTTGAGTTAGATCAGTCAACTGTTAGCAAACATCTATCAGTTTTACTTAATGTTGGTATTGTAAGTAATAAAAAAGTAAAAAATCTTGTATTTTATTCACTTCAAACTCCATGTATTATGGATATGTTTAGTTGTACCATAAAAGTTATTAATGGTGAAGATAAACCACAAAAAAAATGTTGTAAAAATTAACATTTTTAATAATAAAGATTATATTTAAAACTATTTTTAGATGTAAAAAACAGTTTTTTGTAAGGATATTTTATGGAGTTAAAAAAAGAGTTAAAAATATTTTTAGTAATTATGGGAGTGTTTTTATTAGCCTTCTTTTTTCCTATGAGTTTGGAACACTATAAAAATCCATTTACAGAGGCTCTATATTTAACAAGATGGTATGCAAGAGAGCATGTTATTTTATGTCTTGTTCCTGCATTTTTTATTGCAGGAGCAATATCGGTTTTTCTTTCACAAAATGCTGTTATAAAGTATCTTGGAGCTGGAGCAAACAGAGTTGTTGCTTATCTTGTTGCATCTGTTTCAGGAGCTATTTTAGCAGTCTGTAGTTGCACAATTTTACCTCTTTTCGCAGGTATTTATAAAAGAGGAGCTGGATTGGGTCCTGCATCTGCATTTTTATATAGTGGACCAGCAATAAATGTTTTAGCTATTATTCTTACGGGAACTGTTTTAGGTTCTGAACTTGCTATTGCAAGGGGAGTTGGAGCAGTTTTGTTTAGTATTATTATTGGGATATTAATGGCTTTCATATTCCGAAAAGAGGAGAGTGAAAGAAAAACTGCCTCCATGATAGGAAATGATTCATCTTTTCCTATTAAAACTGGAGGTATTTATCTATTTTTAATGATGATTATTCTTGTTATTGCAAATTGGAGTGGCTCATACTCAAAGGGAGGTTTTGGATATATCATATTTGAATACAAATGGTGGATATCTGGTGGTTCTTTAATTTTGTTGTTGATAACTATACTTTTCACACTTAAAAAAGGCTTTAAAGATGAGCATATTGAATGGAGTAGTTCAACTTGGGGTTATGCAAAACAGATTCTACCACTTCTATTAATGGGGGTTTTAGTTGCTGGTTTATTTTTAGGAAGGCCAGGAAATGAGGGATTAATTCCAACTGAATGGGTAACTAAATCGGTTGGAGGAAACTCTATATTTGCAAATTTTTTTGCCTCAATTGTTGGTGCTTTTATGTATTTTGCAACACTTACAGAGATTCCTATTCTTCAGGGATTAATGGCAAATGGTATGGGAAAAGGTCCTGCTCTTGCTTTACTACTTGCTGGTCCTGCACTCTCTTTGCCAAATATGTTGGTAATTCGTTCTGTTTTAGGAACAAAAAAAACAGTCGTTTTTGTTTCTCTTGTTATTATTATGGCTTCATTTAGTGGTTTTGTTTATGGTAGTTTTTTTTAATTTATAAAGGAGAAAAATGTTGATAAAATTGTTGATAACTTTTTTAATGATTTTAATGCTATCTTGCTCATCAAATAGCAACAAAATTGATACACAATCCACCCCAACAAAAAATGAGAAAACAGAAAATAATAAAAGTAGTAATTTAGCAGAAAAAAAGGGGACTTTAGATTCTTTTAAAAAATCTGATAAAAAAGAGACTCTCTTAACATCAGATGATGATATTATCTCTATTGATAAAGTTGAGGAGTTACTTCAAGATAAAAACATAGCTATTATTGATAATAGACCAATTAGAGGCTCTAGGTGATAAAAAAACTATTATTTTCTACTGTACAGGAATGAATAGAGCAAAAGAGCGGAATATTAATGCAAAATTATATTGGTATAAGGGAGGATTTACAAATTGGAGTGAATCTGTAAAACCAATTGAAAAGTAATATTTTTGTGGATAACTTTGTTGATAACTTTTTTAGGAGTTTAAAATGAGAAAAATTCAGGTTTTAGGAACAGGATGTCCTAAGTGTAAAAAATTGGCTCAAGTTGTTGAGGAGGCTGTTAAAGAGCTCTCAATTGAGGCAGAAATTATCAAAGTAACAGATATTAATGAGATTATGGAGTTTGGTGTTATGAGTACTCCTGGATTAGTTGTTGATGGAGAGGTAAAATTTGCAGGTAGAGTTCCATCTGTTGCCCAAATAAAAGAGGTTTTAAAATAGACCTCTTGCATAACCTAAAAGAGGATTTGGAATAAGAAAAGATGTATTTAAAAAGATGGTAGAAGAATACCAAAAACATGAAGAAAAGAGGAGTTTAGCATGTTTCGAGGTTATGCAAGATGTCTAATACATTTTTATTTTCATTTTTTATTTTTTCGATTTCATCAAGTGTAAGCCCTGAATATTTTACAATCATTTCAATATCAAGTTTATCTTTTAACATCTTTTTTGCAATTTCAATTGATTTTTGATGTTCGCCTTCAATTTTACCTTCTTCCTTGCCTTTTTTGAAACCCTCGTTTTCAGCAGTATCAATAACATTATGCAAATCTCTGTAAACTTTTAAGCTTTGAAAATAACTGTCTTTGTCTTCTTTTGGTAAATTTAAGTATTCAGCCTTTTTAAAAGCATCAACAATCACTTTTTCATCTTTGTAAATTAATGGAATATCATTTAAACTGTCGAGATTTTTTAAAAAATAAAACCATTTGTCTAAAAAAGTAACAAGTTCACTCTCTTTTTTGTTAAATTTGGGCATCTCAACAAACGCAAATGTTAATTTGTCATAAAAAACATTATTAAATTGGTCTTTTAACTTTACAATATGAAGATAATTTTCTTTTATTATCTCGATTTCATTTTTTGTTGCAACCGAAAATTCAAAATCCAATATTCCGACACAATAAACAGCTTTTAATTTAAAATTCCATGATTTTCGTTCACTTCCTTCTTTTTCATCAAAATAAGCACCTTTTACACCTTGCTCTTGAATAGGAAAAGAGGAATAATAAACCATTCTGTCTTTAAACCAATTTTGTTTTGCTTTTTGCAACTCAACAATTATATGATTTCCGCTCTCATCTAAACAGTAGATATCATAAATTGCTTTTCTGTCAATAATATTTAATCCTAATTTTTCTAAATTTTTAAACTCTAAATCAACTATTTTATCTTTTTTCTCTAACTCTAAAAAAGCAT
>DYRY01000229.1 GCA_020718465.1 Anaeromyxobacter dehalogenans
AATCTACTCTTTAATTAATATTATATTATATTTTAATTTCTGAATTAATTATTTTAGTGATTTCATTAAAAAAATCTTCAAAATTTTCACAAATTTTCACATCATCTCTTGCTAATTTTGTTTGTAAAATAACATCAAACTTTCTTAAATACTCCTCATCAATTCCAATAATAGTTTTTTTTCTTCTTGAGTTTGACCACATTCCAAGCTCATATAAAGTTATTGGATTTAAAGAGCCTGATGTAAACCAAAATGGTATAAAATTGCTAATTTTAAGTCGATTAAACTCCCAGTTTATCTGTATTTCAGAATCATGAGGATTATTAATATCAAAATTTTCTCTTCTTGGATTAAAAAACTGTAAATTTTTCTTAAAATCTTTTTGAGAATAGTAGTTCATAAGTTTTTCAGTTAAAATAGTTTGCCAATCAAAGCAGCCACTAATTCCACCTGCCAAAAAAACTTTAAACGCAGATTTAATAACTGTTTCCTCTGGTGCTTTTGTAAAAAATAATTTTTCTCTCATATTAACTCATAAAAAAATTTATGATATATTCATATAAAAATATTGTCAATATTTTTTGCTCAAAAAAATATAGAAAGTAATCTGTTTTAACTAACTATTTACTTTCAGATAAAGTTAAAAATTAAGAAATAATAATATAAAATAGTAGATATTTCTTTACTTCGAGGAAAATTAAAAAAATATTGATAATATCTCTTGATTTTATACTTAAAATAAAAGAAAATATCAGTAGTTTTTTAATGGAGATTTTATGAAAATAGGAGTAGTTCAACTCTGTTCAACACCAGATATTGATAAAAATATAGAGCTTTTTATAAAATATTTAGAAGAGGGATTCTCAAATAGTGTTGAGATGATTTTTTTTCCTGAAAATCTTTTTTATATTGGTAGTTCAGTGATGTATAGAGATACTGTAAAATTAATTTGGAGCAAAATTGAGCCAACTCTAAAAGATTTAGGAAAATACAAAATGGATATAGTTATAGGTTCTATTCCCTTTATTGATGGAGATAATATTTACAACCGCTCCTTTTTATTTAATAAAAATGGAGAGCTTGAGAGTTTTTATGATAAAATTCATCTATTCTCTCTTGATGATAGTGACTCAACAATAAATGAAACCACATATATAACTGCTGGGAATCAACTTAAATCATTTAAAAGAGGCAATTTTAATTTTGCACTCTCAATATGTTATGATTTAAGATTTCCAGAGTTATATAGAAGACATTCTCAAAATGGTACTAATGTAATTCTAATTCCCTCTGCATTTACATATCAAACAGGAAAAAAACATTGGGAAATACTTCTAAAAGCTCGTGCAATAGAGAATCAATCATATGTTATTGCTCCAAATCAGGTTGGAAATCACTATAAATCTGCAATATCTTATGGATTTTCATCAATTGTTGAACCAGATGGAGTAATTTATCATCTTGATGATTCTCAAGAGGGAATTATTTATGGTGAACTTGATTATCAAAAAATAGAGAATTTTAGAGATAAACTACCTGCATTAAAAAACAGAAAACTCTTTTGACAAAAATGTCTCTTTTTTTATTTGTAAAAAACCTAAACTTTAAATAATTAATCTAATTTTTTTACCAAAAAAATCTAATACTAAATAGTTTTTAAATTAACTCATTTTTAACGACAAAAATGTCTTTTTTTTATAAAAAAAATTACATAAAAAAAATAGTATTAAATTGTATATTTGCTATTTTTCTCTATTTTTACCAAAAAACAGATAATTTTTAGTTATTTTAAAAAAAAATTGTAATAATTACACTGTTTTACTTAATGGAAATATTATTGCTAAAAAATATTGAACTTTTTTTTGGGGGGCTTATGATGCCAATTATATTAAAAGAGGCTGAGATTGATTTCACACCATCAATTCAAGATTCCCCACGAAAGATTCCACAAAGACCTCGAAAGGATATTCCTTTTGATAAAGATCTTGTGAATCACTATCTTAATAAAATAGGCTCACATAATAGACTCAATGAGGAGGAGGAGTACTCCACATCATTTGAGATTCATAGATTAAAACAGGAGCTTATATCATTCTATTTTCAATTTTCACTTGGAAGAAAAAGGTTTTTATCTTTTTTAGAGGATATTTTAATCCAAAAAAGGGCAATTTATGACCTTTTTTATGGATATAATAATATTATAGAGTTTAATAACAGCCACTCTATAAGTTTTGAGGAGTTATATAATAGATTACTAAAACTATCAATTAATGATAGTGATTCAGATATATTTTTTGAGTATATTAATGATTTCTCCTTTAATTTATCTGCCCTTCTTTGTCTTCGTTCTGATTTAATAAGAATAAGATATCGTCATCATATATATCTTAATGAGTTGAAAAGATATCTTATCAAATCCTCTATGGAGTGGGCCTGTTGTTATTTAGAGGATGATAATATTTTTTGTTATCCAGAGAATATTAAAGCAGTTTTTAGTAAAATATATACAGACTCAAAAAATACACCAATAATTAACTCTCTTCTTGAAAAACACTTTACTCACTCTGAAAATCTAAAAAAAGAGTATGGCTTAACATATAGAGAGTTGGTTTCAGTTATTGAAAAATTCGACTCTATTTATAATCGAATAACACAGTTTAGACACTATATTATACAAACGAATTTAAGGCTTGTTGTTTCTATAGCAAAAAGATATCTGCATAAAGGGTTATCTTTTGAGGATTTAATTCAGGATGGAAATATTGGTCTTATTAAAGCTATTGATAGGTTTGATTATAGTAAAGGGACAAAACTATCAACATATGCAACTTGGTGGATAAAACAGTCAATAACTCGTGCTGTAGATGAGAAGGTTCGTTCAATTAGAATTCCATCTCATGTTCTTGATATTATGAATAAAATTCATAAATTCATTGTAATATACACAGAGAAAAAAGGAATTGCACCATCAAATAAAATAATAATTAAATCACTTGAAATTAAAGAGAGTGATTTAATGTTTTACTATCTATCAACAAAAGAACCAATCTCTCTTGATGCACCAATAATAGAGGGTGAAGGTCAAGTATACTCTTTAATTGCAGATACAAATGTCTCAACTCCAGAAAAAATGTCTGAGATATCTATTTTAAAATCTAAAATAAAGGAGTGGCTTGGAAAATTAGAACCAAAAGAGGAGAGAATTTTAAAACTCCGTTTTGGAATAGATTCATATAATCAGAAAACCCTTGAAGAGGTTGGAAAAGAGTTCTGTTTAACAAGAGAAAGAATTAGACAAATTGAGATGAATGCCCTCAAAAAACTTAAAAATATGAAAGATTTTAAAGATCTTGAACTATTTTTAGATTAATTGCAACTTTACAAAAATTAACCCAATAAACTATTTTTTCTTTATTAAAAATCATAATTTTATAGAAATTTAAAACATAAATCACAAAACATTATCAGACTTGATATACCTAAGTTTTCTTGTCTAAAGATTACAGTTAAGTTTTTTTAGAATCTCATCATAATCAGAGCTTTTTTTATCACTCATTATCTCAAAAAAAATTTAATTTAAATCACTTGACATTAATTAATTATTTTTATAGAATCTT
>DYRY01000230.1 GCA_020718465.1 Anaeromyxobacter dehalogenans
TTGTGATATATTTTACTGTTAATAATTTAGATGAAACTGTAGAAAAAATTATTAATTTAGGAGGAAAAATTATAACACCTAAAACTAGAATTGAGGCAGATTTCTGAAAACTAAGAAAAATTAGAAATACCATCTGATTGCACCACCACCACCACCAAGATATAAACCTGTCAAGTAACCATCACCTAAGTAAAGTAGTGGTCTCCATTCAATTGCTATCTCAAGTGGAATTTTTTGAAATTGAAATGCTAATCCAACAACTCCAGAGAAAAATATTGCAGAATATGAGTCATAACTCCAAAGAGCAACTCCTCCACCAACATACCAAGGTGTTTTTATATCTCCATTTTTATATAAAACTGGAGGTAATTCAAAAACAACATCAACACCAAGTGCAAAACCATAACCTTGTTGGCTACCAAGTTGTGCCTGAATTGCCATTGGCTCACTTAAATAGTATTTTCCTGTTATACCACTTGTTCCTGTTCCACCACCCAATCCTACACCAAATTGTTTTCCTGTCATTGATCCCCAAAGAGATATTGTTGAAAATATTAATACTGCAAAAAAAAGTTTCTTCATAAAACCTCCAAATGTTTTAACAAATATTACTATAAAATTGTAACATTCAGAAAATAGATATTATATTCAGAAGTCACAAACATACTTTATTGTAATTTCATAAAAATGTCAAATAGATTTTAGAGATCTATCTTATTGATGTATTTAAAATGTGATTGGTTTTATTTAAAGGATATCAAATGAAAAGTAATTTTTTTATGGCTATTTTAAAAATTTATCTTGCTTTTTTTGCATCCCAATCAGCAGAGAAGTTTCTTGAACGATCTAAATCAAGTGTTCCATTATAAACTCCCTCTGTTAACTCTTTTGCAGTAAAGTTTGTAGTGCTTGTTGTTTTGATTCTTGCATAGCCATCAAAGGTGAATTTATTTGAGTTCTCTCCTGTGCTACCAAAACTTAACTTAGCAATTTCTGCATATAATCTTTGTGAAACCTGATCTTTAAGACCTTCACATATTCCTGGAAGTCCAGCAAAAACACCACTTGGGATATAATCTGCATACTCTCCAGCAACATTTCTAATTGCATCCTCTAAATCTTCACTTAACTCTTCACAATTAATAAAAAGATCTAATAGTTCATCAAATGTGTGAGCTCTGTTTCTTGTTACAGCAGGAATTAAAACACCCTCTAAAAAGGCTTTTACAAATTTTCCAAAATAGAACTCTGCACTATGACGATCTATAAATAGTTTATAAACAGGTTTTCCATCACTACCAAGTTGACACTGAACATTTCCTGTGAACATGTTTGAGTTAAATTGAAAATCATCACCCTCTTCTGTTGGTTTTACCTCTGTCCAACGACCTTTCCATTTTATATAGAAAACATCCCACATCTCCATACCTTTGATAGATGTTCTTGGATTTGTGTTATGAACAAAAGCCATTCTTGCTTTGATTTTCATCTCTTTTAATATATCAATTGTGTCATTTAATCCAATAATTAAATCAGGAACCCAACTTGGAATATACTGTTCAAGATATGGTCTAATTGCAGCTACAATAATATCATCTAACCAACTTAACCATCCTGGAAGGCCAAAATCAACTTCACCAATAAATACATCTGCAATTGGTCCTAAAACAGTTCCAATACCATTAAGAATTGTTTGAAGAGTTTCTGGTAAAGCCTCAATCATATGAAAATAGTAGTTTGCATCCCACTTTATAATACATTTATTTAAACCATGTTTTGTAAAGCATATCTCATTATCTTCACATTGCTCATCACTAATACATGAAGCCCCTGAACCACCAGAAAGCTCAATTCTATCACTATTTGGGCAAGGATTAACACAAAAACCATCTTGGCAAACACAAGAGCTTTCTGTTGGACAAATATCTGGCCTTATACTTGGACAGTTAAGGTCTGCCTTACACTCACTTCCTAATGGTTGGCAAGATTGATCTTTACAAACTAATCCAGAAGGACAATCTAAATTTGTTGAACATGGTAGATCCATTCTTGTGCAAAATCCACGAACACAACTATATAAATCGGGACAGTTTTGATCTGTTAAACAGCGACAATCTGGATCACCAACAACATCACAAACATAAGGAATCTCTTCACACTCTCCTGTTCCTGTATTACAGCGAAAATTCTCTGGACACATTGCATCAGAACTACATGGAACAGGAACAAAAACACAACTTCCTGCTTGACATTGATATGATTCCCCTAAATTAATACAATCATCATTACTTAAACAACCATTTCCACGCTCTTGAACACTAACCGCTATAGTCTTTTGAGATGCTCTATCAGATGTTACTGTTATTGTGTATGATGCAGGAACAGAACCAGCCTGAAGCTGTGTTATTGCCATTCCAGTAAAATCTGTAACAACAGAGCTTGTCTCAATTGCTGGAGAACCTGCTGTATTTCCAGATAGTTGAAAATTAACACTCTCTCCCTCAAATGGATAGGAGTTGTTTGTTAAAACTTGAGCTGCAATAGTTTTTGTGCTATTTGTATAGACAACAATAGTTTCATCTCCAACAATTTTTAAAGTTTTAATTCTTGGATATACTCTAACTGTATAGTTTTTTGCAGATGCACTTTGTGAAGATAGTTTAACATTAAACTCATCCTCTTGATTTGTTTGATTAACAGCCTTTAATTTAACAGAAACAAGACCACCTGCATCTGTTGTTGCCTGATTTGGCTCAACAATTGATGTTACTGTTCCACCAGCTGATACCATTGAGAAATTAATTGTCTCATTTGCAACAGGTCCTAAAAATCTTGGGTCAGTTGGAGACTCCTCTCCCTCTGCTCCAGCTAAAGAGATTCTAATAAGTTGAGCTTTAAGAGTTACCTCTTCACCTGCAACAAGCTCAAGTGATGGTGAACCAACAATTTGTAATCTTTTTACACCAAAAATTGGATCATCATTTGGAACACATGTCTCTTTGTAACATGTTTCTTCTTGAGGACATCCCCCAGAACAAGTTGGAGAGTAACACTCTCCCCCCATACAAACATCACCCTCTGTACAATCTACATTTTCTGTTGCAACTGTACACTCAGCTCTCCCTTTTTTTGTCTCATTACCACAGCCAAACATTGTGAACATAAAAACAAAAGAGAGAAGAAATAGATAATAACGCATGATATCTCCCCATAAAAAAGTCAATATAATTATCCTTTAAAAAAGCTTTTTTGTCAAGTAAACAAGAGTTAAAATTGATTTTTATAAAAATAGTTTTATATTATCAATTGTTCTTTTACTTAAAGCATTGTTTTTTTATTTTTTAAAGGTAGATAGTTTATCTATCTTTGTTAAATATTGCTGGAATATCCTCTAATTTATTGAGATTTTTCAAAAAATAGAACCATTTATCAAGATATATTTTTAACTCTGTTTCTGTTTTGTTAAATTTTGGCATCTCTACAAATCCTATTTTAAAATAGCTTTTTAAAACCATAATCAGTGAAAGAATTTATAAAAGTTGATGCTATACACATTTTTTCTCCAGAAGATTTTTTTACTTACTATTTTTAATTTTATAAATATTA
>DYRY01000231.1 GCA_020718465.1 Anaeromyxobacter dehalogenans
CTAAAATCTTATATAAATTTAATTTAAACATCATATTTGAAACTGTTTTTTTCAATTACTATTTGATTATTTTAGTAGCAAATGATATATTTATATCACTCTATTTAGGTGATATTATGAAAAAAAAAGTTCTTGTTAGTGCATGTCTTGTAGGTTTAGAGACAACATATAAAAATGATAGTAATTTTCATCCCGCTTTTGTTGAGCTTATTAAAAATCATCAGGTGATTCTCGCTTGTCCAGAACAGTTGGGTGGATTGTCTACACCTCGAACCCCTGCCGAAATTGTTGGTGATAAAGTTTTTGATAAAAATGGAAAAGATGTTACAGAAAACTTCTCAAAAGGTGCAAATGAGACTCTTAAAATTGCTCAAATGTTTAATGTTGATATCGCTATAATGACATCTCACTCCCCATCTTGCGGAAAAGGCTTAGTTCATGATGGGAATTTTAAAGGGGATTTAACTGTTGGTGATGGTGTTACTGTTACATTGCTTAAAAAACATGGAATCGAAGTTATAACAGATAAAGAGTTTATTGAGAAACCCTTCTAAGCATCTCCTCTTTTCCTAAAACAAAAAAGATATACTCAAGGTCTGCTCCATGCATCTCACCTGTTAAAGCGATTCTCAAATTCATGAATAGAGCTTTTCCCTTTCTTCCTGATAGTTTCTGAACCTCTTTTGTAATCCCTTTTTGATCCTCAAGTTTTATCTCACTATAGTTTGCTAATACAGTTTTAAAACTATCAACAACAACTCTATAATCTTCAGAGCTTGACATCTCTACTGCCTCTGGTTCTGTTATTTCAGCCTTTTCAAAAAACACTCTTGCCTGCTCAATAGACTCTGAAATCAACTCAACTCTTGGCTTAACAGCTTTTGCAACAGCAAGTTTTCTATCATCTGTTAAACTGCTAAACCCATTATATCTTTCACTTAGTATTGGAGTGATTAAATCTAATATCTCCTCATCACTTTTCTTATGAAGATATTGACCATTCATCCATTTTAACTTTTCGTAGTTAAACTGTGCTGGAGATTTTGAAACATCTTTGATTGAGAATGAGGAGATTATCTCCTCTTTTGTTAAAATCTCATTGTCACCTTTTGGTGCCCAACCCAATAGTGCAAGAAAATTGAACATTGCCTCTGGAAGATATCCCCCCTCTCTGAATGATGAGAGACTTGTTGCTCCATCTCTTTTATGCAATGGACGTCCTGTTGGTCCGTTTATCATTGATAAGTGACCAAATTGAGGTGCATCAAACCCTAATGCTTTATATAATAGTATCTGTTTTGGTGTTGAAGGAAGAATATCCTCTCCTCTTAATATATGTGTAATTCCCATTAAGGCATCATCAATAACAACAGAGAAGTTGTAAACAGGATAACCATTAGGACGCATCACAACAAAATCTCCTGTCTCTTTTAAATCAAAGAATATTTCACCACGTACTAAGTCATTAAGTGTGATTGATTTCTCTGTTACTTTAAAGCGATAAGAGAATGGAACTCCTGCATCAACTTTTGCTTGAACCTCCTCTTTTGTCAAATGAGTACAAGTACCATCATACATTGGTGTTTTTCCCTCTTTCATTTGATTTTCTCTTTTTGCTTCAAGCTCCTCTGCACTACAAAAACATTTATAAACTGCTCCAATCTCCTCCAACTCTTTAGCTTTTTGGCGATATAGATCTAGTCTCTCTGATTGAAGATATGGACCATCATCCCAATTAAATCCAAGCCAATCCATATCTTTCTTAATGCTCTCAATTGATTCAAGTGATGAACGCTCAACATCAGTATCCTCTAAACGGAAAACCATTTCACCATTTGATTGTCTTGCAATAAGCCAATTAAACAAAGCGGTACGTGCATTTCCAACATGAATACTCCCTGTTGGACTAGGAGCGAAACGAACACGAATTTTTTTCTCCATAACACAAAATCCTATAAAAGATTATAATAATAAAAACCCTAAAAATTAGGATTGTTCCCTTGTCTCTTTAACAATTTTAAATATAGAGTATAGAGAGTAAAGAATGTAAGCCCATAGAATTGACAAAATTATTAAAACTTTATAATCCTCTTTTGGTAATTCATGAGCCATGATAAGTATTGCACCCTTTCCTAAACTCTCTTTTGTTATCTTTAGATAGCCTTTTGCAATTGATGTGTATGGATTAAAAAGAAGATTATCCGAAACAACTCTATCATAATCTAAAAATCTTCCATTAACATCTAAAAAAGGGATTGTAGAGGAGAGATTATCTTTATCCACACCACGTTCACCATGTTTTACTGCAACAAAAACAGGAATTTGCCAAAGTTTTAACACATTATATTTTGAAAATCCTATTTTAACAGCAAAAGATCTCTCTAACTCAACCCAACCAGAAATAGATACCTCTTTGTTGTGATGTTTTTTTATATACTCTGGGATATTTTTCTGATACTCCTCAACTGTATCAATTGTTGCTTTAGGAAGAGGAGTTATTTTATCTGTTGAGAAAAAATATTTTAAGTCTGTAACATACCCAGATATTATGTAGGCAACAAAAATCATGGTAATAATTTTTATGGAGAGATATCTCAAAATCGATTTTTTACCCTTTTTAATAACATCCTCACTATCACCCCAAAACTCCTCCTCTGCTTGTGAAGTTGTGTTTTGTTCCTGCTCTGACATGAAAACCTCTAAAATATATTAAACAATAATACAGTAAATATTTTATAATTATTTTATAAAAGCAATAGTTTCAATAGAGTACTATTTAAAAACATTAAATGGTGCTCTTCCTGATGTCTCTCTAAAATGAAGATTTTTATCCATTTCACTAAAAAACAGTTCTCCATCTGTAACAATAGAACCAGATAAAACATCAACACCAAAAGAGAACATAACATCACTCATTGGAGTTGAGGGACCAATCATAATAGTTTTTAGATTTTCATGAAATTGATTATAAATCCCCTCATAAGTATTGTTTATAAGTGTTGTTGCAGTCATTCCAAGAATATCAATATCTTTAATATATTTACTAAATTGCTCTGCAGAGATATCTCCCTCTTGTGGCTCTAACTCAAAAACATAAAGATTTTTAACAAGAGGCTTTAATTTTTTAACAAAAGGGAAATGACCAATCACTCCAACATTTTTATCAGCCCCATATCTCTCTAACAAATTATAACCATTCTCTGCTGTTATCTCTCTGTTTTTTATATTTGGAAGTGCCGAGTTTATTGCTGCAATTGCAAGAGAACGCTCTAAAAGATTATCAGAAAAAATCATCTCTGCAACTGAAAAAATATCTTTTTTTGTAAGATATTTTGAGATATCATTTGAATCCCCAAGATTAGAGGCTAATCCAACTTTAGTTGATTCAATTGCAATCATGTGTTGAGAGGCTTTCATTTGTACTATTGAACTGTTTTTTATCTCCTTTAGGAGTTTTTCAAAAATAGCTTTCATTATAAACCAATCCTTTAAAGTTTTTTTTAAAAATAGTCTCTTTTAGAAACTATATGTTTAATCTTTTTATATTTTAATTAAATAAATATAAAAACTAATCATCTTTTTCTTAATTTTTTATAAATAA
>DYRY01000232.1 GCA_020718465.1 Anaeromyxobacter dehalogenans
ACATGCCGTTACGGAGTTTTTACATGCCGTTACGGAGTTTTTACATGCCGTTACGGAGTTTTCATATGCCGTTTTGTAATTATTCAAATCATTTTTACTGTTTTTAAAAGAAAAAATACAAATATTGATTATATTTTTGTTTAAAAAATAATCTTTTACTCTATTGTGATGTTAATTTTTTTGAGAAAAATTTTATATGAGTTATAAAAAATTTTCAACACTGCATGATTTAAATCATTTTTGTTATCTTTAATGTCTATAGATACTGAATATTTGTTGAATTAAAATGTTCTTGAAGCATCACCAACTGTACAGTTTTCACCATTCCAAATTATATCTTTAACACTCCATTTTCCACTTTTTGATAATGTTTTTGTAAAAACAAACTCCTCTCCATTACATAATATTTTAATTGTTGCAAGAGAGTTTCCTTGAGTTTGATCATCAAAATATAAAACTCCAACAGTATAACGTCCATTTTTTGGGCGTTCAATCTGAATTAACTCTGGTCCCCATCCATCCATATCATCCAAATCTAAACGAGGATTATCCAGAGCATTTCCAATATCACCCCAATCAGGATTTCTATTTTGCCAAAAGCAATCATCAGGGGCTTTATTCCATCTTGTAGAATCTACATCTGGTCTTAAAAGATGTAAATCCATATCACTTCGACCACCTTTATCCCAAGTTAAACTAACAGATAAAAAATCATGAGTATCTGCATTTATATTAATTTCACAATAGGATTGCTCTCCATCATTATCTGTTGCTGTAAATCTTGCAATATACTGACCAACCATATCAGGAGTAAAAGAGGTTGTTAAACCAGTTAATGGATTAAGATTAATTTGTGTTCCAGATGGTTTTGAAATAAATTCCCACTTTGTTGAAATAATAGAACCTGTTGCATTACTATCAACAGCTGTTGCAGAGAGTCTTGCAGGATTTTCCAAAATAAATATATGATCTATATTTTCAGAGCATGTAACAATTGGTGGTCCACACTCTTCATCAGTCTCTCCATTACAATTATCATCTATTCCATTTCCACAAATCTCTTGTGGAGCTGGTAGAATCTCTCCAACACAATCTCCAGAAAAAGAGCCACCACTACATACTCGAACTCCTGACCTACAAACTCCAGCAGGAGCTGTTAAATCACTCTGATTTCCAGAGTAACAAATCTCTTTTAATGGAGTTTTATCACTACCTAAATCGGTTGTACCATCACAATCATTATCATAATTATCACAAAACTCCTCTGTTGGTAAAACTTCACCAACACAGCTTCCCCAAGACTCTCCACCAATACAACTCATTGAGCCTTTCACACAAACACCTTGTCCAACAAGAGGTACTGGTCCAGTGTAACAATCCATAACCTCACCAGAACTACAAGAGCAACCCTCATCAGCCTCATTATTGCAATTATTATCTAATCCATCACCACAAATCTCTCCCTCTGGATTAGGAATACACTCAAGAGAGAACATGCATTCAAGCCCATTTGGAATATATCCCTGCTCACAGTTACATTTAGGTGAATCATTTTCTACAACACAATTACCATGATTTGAGCAAGATATACCATTACAAGGATTTAAAATACAATTTAAACCAGAAGATATATAACCTTGATCACATCGACACTCAATTTCATTATTACTATTAATAGCACAAAAACCTTTTTGAGAGCAGGTTATATTTTTACATTTATCCTCTTCAACACAATTAAGTCCATTTGCATCATATCCAGATTCACAATCACATTTTGCAACCCCACTATCTATAATACAACTTCCATGATTACTACAAGTCTGATTTTTACAAAGAACACTCTCATTAACACACTCTTTTTTAAGGCAAACTTCACCATTTGAGCAATCTTCAATAGTTTTACAAGAGCTATCTACACCACTTTCTGAACAAGATATAAAGAATATAACAAAGAAAACAGATAATATTTTCATAAAAAACTCCAACAATTCTTTAATACTATAACATAATCCAATTTATTTTTCATGTTTTTATATAAAAATTCTATTTGTAATTTTTATTTTTCATATTTTTATATAAAGATTCTATTTGTTTTTATTAGATTTGTTTCTATTTATAATATTTTGTAAGATATGAGTCTAATTGATTTGAGAATTTAAAAATCTGTTTTTGCCCTAAAGGTGAACCACCTTTCGATATGTTTTCATTTGTTTCTCTTAAATCTGTCATTAAATTTCTAACTGCAAGTAAACTTTTAATATTATCCTCTTCAAAAAAAATTCCAGAGTAGTTAAGAGCTGTAGCTCCTTTTGATATAACTCTATCTGCAAGAGGAATATCTGATGTTATAACTAGTTCACGACTTTCTACCATCTCAACAATTTTATTATCTGCTTCATCTGGACCAGAGGCAACAATGATATACCTTATATGAGATGATTTTCCAATAAAAACTCCTCTATTTGAAACAACAATACTCTCAATTGACAACCGATTTATTGCCCTTGTTAAAACAGGTTTTAAAATATTTGGAGTTGCATCTCCATCAATAAAAAGTCTCATAAAATATTTTCCTTTTTCTTTATTAATTCAAAAATTGTCTCATTTTTTAACAGTTGTAAAATCTCACTCACTGTTTTTGTTATTGGAGATATATTTCCATCTCCACTTTGCAAAATCGATAAATTATCTATTTTTTGTGCAGCAAAAATTTGTGGAAGTTTATTTATAAAATTATTAATAATCTCCTCTGGAGAGTAGTGTTGTTTTAACTCAATTTTTAGTTTTTCTAAATTAAGTTGCTCTTTTTCAATCTCAATTTTTGTTTTTTGAAGTTTTAATTCAGATTCTAATAGTAGATTTTCGAATTCAGCCATTTTTAGTTTTAACTCTTTATCAAGTTTTTCAAGTTCACTATTTTTCTGTTTTTTTTCAATTTCAAAAGTTGTATCTTTTCTAAAAACTTCCTCTTTAAAAGCTCTCTCTTTATCTAAAAAACCCTCTTTTTGTGCTAACTCTATCTCTTTTATTTTTCTTTCCGATTGGAGTTTTTGAGAGAGAATCTCCTCTTTAACTATATTTTCAGATGTTGATATCTCTTTGTCAACATTTAACTTTTGTCTTTCTGAGTTTAATCGAAGTTGATTTCGATACTCTGCCTGAAGCTCTTCAAAAACTTTTGAGGACATCACAGAAACTTTTTCAATGCCAACATTATCAAAAATAATTCCCCATTTATCCTCAATTGATTTTAGTTGAAGTTTTAAACTATTAGCAATTTCATCTTTTTTTCTAATAGCATCTTCAATTGTCATATTAGCAATAACATGGCGAACTGCTTCAACACATATAGTTTTTAAATCCTCATTTGTTTTTTCCATTGGATCATTTTCATCAAAAAAGTCTAAAGTTGATATAGCAATCTCTGGATTTTTGGGGTTAATTCTCCAACTTGCATATCCCTCGATTGAAACTCCTTGATAGTGAAGATTTGCATTATCTGTTTTAAAATATAGTCGTTGAACATAAGCAGGAACTCTTAATATTTTTTTGAAAAGTTTAAACTTTTTTCCACCTAAAATGGG
>DYRY01000054.1:0-1187 GCA_020718465.1 Anaeromyxobacter dehalogenans
AAATATAAAAAAAACTCTTTTTTTCTCTTCTTTTAGGTTATGCAAGAGGTCTAATTGTTAAATAATAAAAAATATCTATTAATTTCAGTAATTTTTATTTTTTATCTCTTATACATAACTTATCTGGTGCTGCACTTAGTTCTAATATTTTATGTGGATACTCAACCTCAACAATCTCTTTATGTAATATTTGAGGTGCATTAAAAACCTCATTTTGATTATCTCCCCAACAGTAAAGTTTATCTAAATTGGTTGTTGCACAACCATATTTTTCAGAAACAGAGAATCGTTTTATAAAATTTAATGAAGAGATATCAATATTTATAGCTGTTGTTGAGTTGAAATTCTTTCCAATACACTTTAAAATTGAGCTATTTTTTAGAAAACAGGTGGAATTTCCACCAAGAGATATATCAGATATATTTGGATACTCAATCAGAAGAAGAGGTGTTGCTATTTTATCTGTATTTTGAGATTCTGATATTTCTCTATAAAAATTTGAGCCCCAACAAGATATAAAACCATTCTCAAGAAGTGCACAAGTATGAGCTCTTCCTGATTGAATTTTTATTGCATTTGTTATATTTAAAACTTTTTGAGGCTGAAACTCAAATGCTTTTTGAGTTGATGGGTAATCATCTGCTGTTTTCCCATTTCCTAACTCTCCAGAGCTATTTTTTCCCCAACAATATACTGTTTTATCTGAAACAACAGCACAACTAAAGTTTTCACCAACAGAAACAGCAATCACTTTCATTGGAAGCTCTATTTTTATAGGTCTATTTACTCCATTTGATGGCTCTTGTGCTAACTCTCCAAAACTATTTCCACCAATACAATAAAGTTCTCCCTCTGTTGTTATAAAACAGGAGTGTTCTCTATTTGTTGAAAACTCTAATACTTGAGAAGGGAATAAATCTGTTAAATCTGTTGGAATATCTTTGTCCAATAATGGATATTTTCCATCAAAAAAAAGTTTTCCATCTGAAAAAAGGGATATTTTATGTCCTTCCCCACATCTAATTTTCATTAATTTATCAAAATTCTCAACATTTTTGCTACTTTCATCAGAACAACTTTGAAGAAATAAAATAGTGATTATTAATATAAATATAATTTTCATCTGAAAATTCATAAAACATTATGCTTTTGATTATAATTTTTTTCTTAATAAAAAACAATCTAAT